>JAUQXG010000465.1 GCA_030834765.1 Lutispora sp. | reverse complement strand
AAATTGACGATGCTGTTAATATGGTGATGGAGAGGATTGTGAAGTTTAATGGCGATAGTTAATATGAAAAAGGCAACCATAATAGCTCTTCAGTCGGATAAAGACTTATTGGTGAATAGATTACAATCCTTTGGTAGTTTTCAAATGACGAACCTTCAAGAAAAATTAAATGAGGGTACATTTCAGGGACTTACTGTAGATGGTAATATAGATCTTGTAAACCAACTGGAAGCTAAGTTGGCTAAAGTAAAATATTTGATAGATTTCATCATGCGATATGACAAAGAGAAAAGTCCTATGTTTGCCTCAAAACCTGTGGTGGAAGAAGAAAAAGCAATAAAATATTTATATGATGAAAATCTAGATCAAATGTACAATGTCAGTAAGAAAATAGATGAAAAACTTGCTGAAATAAAGAATATGGAAACAAAACAGAATAACCTTATAACACAGCTTCAGCCATGGAATTCTTTAGATGTTCCAGTTGAAGATATCAAGAATACCAAAAGTACAGTTATTATTACAGGATTTGTTCCTGCAAAGTATTCAGAAGATTTTAAAAATGAACTATATAATTTGGATGTGGATATACAAATAGAACTTATTCATTTGAATAAGGAAAATGCGTATTACCTGCTTGTATACCATGTTGATTATGAAGAGAAAGTTTTGCTCACTCAAAAGCAGTTCGGGTGGTCTAAAACAACTTTTTATGATTTAAAAGGTACGATTAATCAAAATATTTCACAATGTCAGGAAATGTTAAAGAATCTTAATAATAGACGAGATGACTTAAATAAACAAGCTTTAGGTCAAGTCGAGCATAAAAAATATCTAAAAATTCTTTATGATATGCTTACGGTGGAGCGAGATAAAAAGGCCATAATTAGTAATTTCGCCAAAACCAATAGTACTTTTATCATAAATGGATGGTTGCCAAGTGAATTGGTTGATAATCTAAAGGAGATTTTAGATAATTCAACTGAGGCATATACAATAGAGCTATCTGATCCTAAGCAAGAGGATGATATTCCAGTTTTATTGGATAATCCAATATTGGTAAGACCTCTTGAAATGATTACTGAACAATACAGCTTACCAAATCCTAGAGCTTTTGATCCAAATACAATAATGGCACCATTTTTTATTATGTTTTTCGGGATGATGGTCAGTGATGCTGGCTACGGTATTGTACTTGCAATTGTAACAGGAATTGCGTTGTATAAGTTTGATTTGCAGGGTGGCACAAAAAAGATGTTTGGGCTTTTATGTTTAGGTGGAGTTTCTACTCTCTTTTGGGGAGCTCTGTTTGGTGGTTGGTTTGGAGATGCAATAAAATTAGGACCAATCTGGTTTAATCCGCTAGAAGATCCTTTGAAAATGCTGATTTTTTGTCTGTTATTTGGAGTTATTCATCTTTATGTTGGTATGGGAATTCAAGCATATAAAAGCATTAAATCAGGGAATATGCTAGATGCAATTTATGATCAAGGATTATGGTTTTTGTTATATACAGGCCTTATGTTCTTAGCTCTGCCACCTGTAGCAGTTGCAGGGAAATATATGTCAATAATTGGAGCTATAGGTTTAGTGCTGACACAAGGAAGATCAAAGAAAGGTATTATAAGCAAACTAATGTCAGGAATTCTTAGCTTATATGGTGTTACTGGTTTTCTAGGAGATGTACTTTCCTATTCAAGACTTTTTGCATTAGGACTAGCTACAGGAGTTATTGGAACAGTTGTTAATTCAATGGCTACTATGCTCAGTGGAAGTATTATAGGCACATTTTTTATGATTATATTTCTTGTAATTGGACACACATTCAATATGGCTATTAATGTCCTTGGAGCATATGTACATTCTAGTCGTCTTCAATACGTAGAATTTTTTGGAAAGTTCTTCGAAGGAGATGGGAAACCTTTTAATCCTTTTAGAGTAAGAACAAAATATGTAACCATAAAAAAGTAAAATGAACAAATTGTTAGGAGGCAAATTAAATGAATATAGTTGAATTATTAGGATCAAACACAGGTTTATACTTAGCTTTTCTTGGATCAGCAATAGCTGCTGGATTAGCTGGATGCGGATCGGCAATCGGGGTTGGAATTGTTGGTCAGGCTGCATCAGGTGTTGTAACTGAGGATCCAAGCAAGTTTGGTAGAACACTTTTATTACAAGCTCTTCCAGGAACCCAAGGTATATATGGATTGCTTATAGCTTTTCTTATCTGGACAAAAGTAGGCGTTTTTGGTGCTTTAGTTAATGTTACGATGGAACAAGGGCTGATGCTTCTTTTAGCAGGTATTCCTGTAGGCTTAGTTGGTCTTGTATCAGCAATATACCAAGGTAAAGCAGCAGCAGCAGGCTGTAGCATCATTGCGAAAAGACCTGAAGAGTTAGCTAAGGGTATGGTATTTGCGGCTATGGTTGAAACATATGCAGTATTATCTCTACTCGCTTCATTTTTAATGTTAAATGGCATAAAACTATAAGGGAGTGGCTTTGATGGCTGGAGTTGAGAAAATTAAAGAAAAGATATTGCTAGATGCCGAGGAGAAAGTTAGAGAAATTAATGATAATGCAAGTAATCAGGCTCTTAAGATAATAAATGATGCGAAAGAACTTGCACTATATAAATCAAAAACAATTTCTGAAAAAGCATCTTATGATGCATCAGATAAGAAGAGAATTGTGAATTCAATGGTTGAACTAGAAATGAGAAAAAATATTCTCGCTGCGAAGCAAGAAGTAATTGAAAAAGTATTTCAGGTCGCTATAGAAAGACTAAACAATATGGAAGCTTCAAAGTATGAATCTATCATGACCGAACTGATATTACAAACAGTTAAGTCAGGAGATGAACATATAATCATGTCAAAAGCTAGTATTGAAAAATTAAGCAGTTCTTTTGCTGAAAGAATAAATGAAGTGTTAATAAAAAAAGGCTGCAAAGGTAACCTTAAATTATCTGAGGAAGAAGGCAGTACTTATGGTGGTTTTATTATTCGAAGTAGTGGCATTGAAATAAATAATTCCTTCGAATCAATATTAAGAATGAATAGGGATGATCTTGAACCCAAAATTGCAGAGCTGCTTTTTTAGAAACAAGGCTTCTCTGAAAGAAAGGAGGAATTGCCTTAATGAGTGATAATAAGTACTTATATTCTGTCACAAGAATAAGAGCATTAGAAACTAAATTGATTGACAAATCAAAGCTAGAAAGAATAATTGAAGCAAAGGATGGAGAAGAAGTATTTAAGCTTTTAGGTGAAACAGAGTATGCTACTTTAATTTCTGAACTTTCTGGTGTTTCTGATTATGAAATGATGCTTTCTAAAGAACTTGTAAGAACCTATAACTTAATTAACCAAATATCTCCT
>JAUQXG010000053.1 GCA_030834765.1 Lutispora sp. | reverse complement strand
GTTTATAGGAAGGAGTCTATATGCATCTACTTTTATTAGAATTAAGAAATCAATTAGAGTTCACAGATGATATATTTGAAGATAGCATTAAGCTGCTTAGTAAATATAATAAAATTATTGTTGCGGAACACTCAAAATGTGTGGCAATTGAGGCAGGACAACTTGCCAACGTGTTTGGAGAAAATTGTGAAGATGCAAGATTAGCAGGTGTTTTACATGATATTAGTGCTGTAATTCCAAATGATAAGAAGATAGAAGTTGCTGAATCCTTGTATATAGATATTTTATCTGAGGAGAAGCAATTTCCCCCAATCATTCATCAAAAATTATCAAAAGAAATTGCAAGGATAGTGTTTGGAATAACAAATGAAAGAATCCTAAACGCTATTGGTTGCCATACAACACTAAAGGATAATCCAACTCCATTAGAAATGATTGTATTTATTGCAGATAAACTAAAATGGGATCAAGAAGGGATACCGCCCTATTTTATAAATGTACAAGAAGGCCTTAAACAATCATTGGAAAATGGAGTATTCGCTTTTGTCAAATATCTATATCATAATCAGTCTAGTCTAAAAGTAGTACATCCATGGCTGGTTGATGCATATGACTATTTAAGAGAGTTCATATGTGAACAAAGAGCAGAGAGTTATGAAAATGTTGATATACTAATAAAGTGAACTTTATGCAATATAGTACAAGGATCATATAAAACAATTCCCAATATGGTTGAATATTCATTAAAAAACTAAAGGAGCTGGCATATCTTTATGAATCAAAATGATAGGAGGGATGATTTGATGGTTATCAATGAGACTTTAAAAACCCTTAAACAGCGCAGGAGTATCAGAAGTTATAAAGATGAACAAATCAAGGAAGAAGAATTACAGGCGATACTGGAAGCGGGGTTGTACGCGCCTAACGCTGGAGACCAAGCATGGCATTTTACAGTAGTCCAAAACAAGGAATTGCTGAATAGACTTAATCTTACAGCTAAACAATCAGCCAATCAACTGGGTATAGAACAATTAAAAGAGCTGGCAAATGACGAAAAATTTAATTGCTTGTACGATGCGCCCACACTAATCATAATTTCCGGCAATGAGCAGACTGTATCTCCCGAAGTCGATTGCGCCGCTGCTACTCAGAATTTATTGCTCGCCGCAGAATCAATGGGACTGGGATCTTGCTGGATTTTCTTTGTATTGCTTGCATTCTATTCGTCGGAGAGGTCTAATTTACTAAATGAACTGAAAATACCGCAAGGCTATAAGCCTTACACTGCGGCTGTGCTTGGATATAAGAAAAATGCAGTTATCAATGTACCTGACAGGAAACCCAACCTCATTACATATATCAGATAATTTTAACAGTAAAGAGTAGTTCTCTTTATTTTTCAAGGCATAAAGAGCTGTTGTTTATTTATATAAAAGGATTTTCATAGTAAGCATACTATATGGCGAACCCAAAGCTGAAAAGATTGTTCTATGGCAACAAACCTATATAATGTAGTATTGCTTATATTTTATGAAGAGGTGATCATATTATGGTAAAAGAATTATCCAAAATGACTAATAAAGAATTATGGGAGTTGTTTCCCATTATTTTGAGTGAACATGATACAATGTGGAAAGAAAATTATTTAAATGAAAAGGTATTTTTAGAGGGTATTATTGGACAGGAGAACATTGTTAGAATGAACCATTATGGAAGTACCTCTGTTCTAAATTTAATAGCAAAACCTACTGTAGATATTCTTATTGAAATAAAAGATGGTACAGATATTTCGAGGTTTATATCAAATATGAACTCAAATGGGTATATATACAGCAAACAACCTAATAATCCAGCACCATATCTAATGTTTATGAAAGGTTACACCCCTAAAGGATTTCAAGGACAAGTCTTTCATATTCATGTTAGATATAGTGGAGATTGGGGAGAACTATATTTTAGGGATTACTTGTTAGCCCATAAAGATATAGCTGATAAATATGGAAAACTAAAACTACAATTAAAGAAAGACTATGAACATGACAGAGATGGATATACTTATGCAAAGTCTGATTTTATTAAAAAGCATACTGAATTAGCTCGAGAGGAATTCAAGAATAAATATACCCCCAGAGTATGAGCATAATCAATAGGTACATTATTTCGCTATACATAAAATTTAGGTAATTATATCACGATGACTGGATTGATATAATTAGAAGGACAACCTTAGATGGATGAATTTTTTATTTATAATAGAGATGATTAGGAAGATGAATGATGACCATGAAGCATATAAGCTATTTTATACAAAAGAATATAAAAGCTATTTTAAGAATATCGAGGATACTTTTTTTTCTATATTGTTGTTTAATGATTTGGGAAGTATTTATAGGGCCGTATCGCAGCTATGGGGGCATAAGAAGATACAATCTTTATCCATTTAAAACAATTATAGATTACTTTATAAATAGCGAGAAATACAGCGCACACCTTTTATTTATAAATCTTGCCGCTAATATAGTAACTTTCATACCATTAGGTTTTTTCACAGCATTACTGTTTAAAAGGTTTAACAATATAAGCATTGTAATTGTATCTTCTATTATGGTTACAACAATGATAGAGACGATGCAAATTATTTTAAATGTTGGGGTGTTTGATATTGATGACATCATATTAAATACATTAGGATGCATCATAGGTACTGCATCTTATAAAATAATAAAAGGGATTTTAGATAAACATAACAAGCCTAAATAAGACATCTTATGAAGTCTTATATGATATGATGAAAAAAAGAATGGAAAGTATCTTTAAAAAGTAATAGTAATATGTCACGGTATGGTTATAAGGACAGCTAAATAGCATATTTATTGCTTAAATAATTGTATGAAACGAAAGGAGGACAATGGTTTGAAAGCATCAAGAATGATAATAAGCATATTAGTAGCATTATCCATGGTTGCTCTATTTACAGGCTGTGGAGTGAAATATATACTTAAGGTAAGTGATGCGGAAGTTATAGCTAAAGAAGATAGTAATAATGAAAGCATAGCATTAGAAGAGGTTAGCAGTATTAAAAATGCATTGGAAAATTTAGAAAAAGAGCTAATAGGAACGAATGAAAAAGATAAAATTTTAAAGCATTTAAATGAATTTAAAGAGAACCTTACCGTAGAAAGCGAAATTATATATTTTGGAACTGAAAGCGGAGAATTCTATACAATTCCAGAAATACAATTGCCAGATGATTATGACCATAGGACAAGAGTTTGGTACGAAAATGCAAAAGAAAAAGGAGAATATATCTCTGATCCTTATATAGACATCAGCAATAATAATAAAATCACAAGCATAAGCAAAGCTATATATAAAAATGGAGAGCTTATTGGCGTGGCTGGTATTGATATTATTATAAAATAATATCAACAAATCAAGCTCAGTAATGAATGGGAAGGCATTCACTTAACTAAAATAATTTATAAAACATATATGATAAAAGGATACAACTAGACACAGCGATTGATAGCATTTGGTTGTAAAAAACTATTTTTATTGACATAGAGAATCATAAGTATTATACTTCTTAATAAGAAAACTGAATAGAAACTTCAGGGTTGGGTGAAATTCCCTACCGGCGGTATAGCCCGCGAGCCGATTATTTTCGCTTTTGCTCAAATAATCTTGGCAGATCTGGTTGGATTCCAGAGCCGACAGTATTGGTTGCAATTTGCAAACGCAATGATGCAAGCTTAGTCTGGATGGAAGAAGTGTTGATTTATGCTTAAGTGTGCCCTGGCTTTTTTGCCAGGGCATTTTTAGACCCCGGAGTTTATGTATAACTTCGGGGTTTTTGTTTATGTTAT
>JAUQXG010000052.1 GCA_030834765.1 Lutispora sp. | reverse complement strand
CACCTTCTAATGCATAATATTCGCATTGTATGGGGATAAGGACACTATCAACTGCAGATAGCGCATTTATAGATAACAGTCCTAATGAGGGAGGACAATCAATAAAAATATAGTCATATTTTTCATTTATACTCTTAATTGATTCTTTTAACATCAATTCTCTTTTATTCATGGTAGTAAGTTCTATCTCGGCTCCTGATAGCTGAACGCTGGCTGGAATAATATCTAAGTTTTCTTGACTTGTATTCACGATACATTCATTAGGCCTAACATCATTTATCAACATATCATACATTGTATACTTTAAACTCGGTTTATCAATACCAATTCCGCTAGTTGTATTTCCTTGGGGGTCAATATCAAGTATAAGTACGGATTTTCCAAGGCTAGCAAGGCAGGAGCTCAAATTTACCGCAGTAGTAGTTTTCCCTACTCCTCCCTTTTGATTAAAAATAGCTATAGATCTTGTCATTAAATACACCCCTCTGGTTATTAGGCATCTGAAAGAAAATAATCAGATGCCTTATCTAATATTTATTATAACAAAGTAATCTAATATATAGCAAAGGTATTGTGCACCAAAATACTATATAATCAAAATTCATAAGCTTGTTTTCAATACTATTTAAAGAATTCATGGAATAAACATAAAGTAAACTAAAATATGTTATGAATAATCATTGCTTAAAAAAGAGGATGCCTTCTTCAATTTAGTATTCTAAGTATAGCTTCAGGAAGGGGTTAAAGATGAAGAAAAAGAAATTGTTTTCAAGATGTTTATGTTTAGGCTTTATATGGGGAATTGTTTCATGGATACTTCGTTCCAATTTCTTTATAGAAGATGTATTTTCATTCTATACAATTCCAGTATTTCTCTCCAATCAAATTCAAAATAATATTTTTATACTAAAATTTTATAAAAATATATATTTGACATCATTTCTTTTTTCTATATTGATTGGAGGAATGATTGGATATTTTATGGCTTTTATCATATCAATTATACTTAAAGACCAATACAAGGAGGGAAAACTTTGAAAAAGGCTATCGCCTTTATCAATTCTATTTTGTGCAGCATAGCTGCAGGAGGGGTAATAAATGATCAAAATAATCATTTCAACTTTTCTTTGTGTATTTATTGCAGAATTAGGAGATAAAACCCAATTACAAACAATGATGCTAGCTGCCAAATCTTCTTCTGTAGTACCTGTCTTCATAGGTGCAAGCTTGGCTCTTATTGCTTCATCATTGCTTGGGGTCATCGCCGGAACATATATTACTAGATATATTCCTCCTTACTACATACAAAACGGCGCCGGTATGATGTTTGTCATCATGGGGATATTAATACTCCTTGGAAAGATTTAAAAAGACTATAGCAAAATATTAATTTTGCTATAGTCTTTTTAAATCTTTGATATACCTGGATTCTTGGGTACTTTTAAAATAATCTCCACAAATTCGCCTTTATCCACTTGATCGTATTCCATTTTAAATCCTGTCTTTAGTATTTCTTTATATGTATTCTTAATGGTATTCACATATATATTATAGTTGATCTTACCTCTAATATTGCCTCTATTACTTTTCTTTGGATCATCGGCTTTTTTAATAAGCTTTGACAGCATAGTTTCAATATACTCCTCTGTCTTTTTAACATTGAGAGACTTTGAAACAATAATCTTCAATGCTTTAAGCTGCATAGACTCATCTGGAAGCTTAAGCAATGCCCTTGCATGTCTTTCTGTTAAATTATTTTTATAGATTATTTCTTTAATTTTATCCGTTAGCTTTAAAAGCCTTAATTTATTGGCTATGGTAGATTGATTTTTCCCTACTTTTTTTGCCAAAACATCTTGAGTAAATCCATGATCACTTATCAAATTAAAATATCCCTCGGCTTCTTCCATAAAATTCAAATCTTCTCTTTGCAAATTCTCTATGAGAGCAAGTACTGCTGAATCCTGTTCCATCACTTCTATAATAATTGCAGGTATTGTATCCATCCCCGCTATCTTTGCCGCTCTTAATCTTCTTTCTCCTGCTATAAGTTCATATCCCGAGCTGCTTATTTTTCTTACATTTATTGGCTGCAATACGCCGTATTGTCCTATAGATATAGCAAGCTCTTCTATTGCAGAATTTACAAAGACTTTCCTAGGTTGGTATGGATTTGGTGCAACTTCATTTATAGGGATATTAACAATCATTCTCTCGTTGTTCAAAATACACTCCCCCTCATTCCACAATTACATATTCGCCAAATTACCTTAACTTCCTGCTAGAAATCCACTGATTCATAGGATTATCAAAATCTTTTCATCTACATTTTTCTTTAAAAATTTATCATTTTATTGGATCAGAAGATGGTTTCCCAGGTTTTCTAGGGTATTTTGTCGGTGTAGCTTTCACTTTTTGTATTATTATGATACTATGTGTAATATCGCTATATGGCAATTTATAAAACTTTACTTCTTTTAGTTCCCCGCCTAACAGAACTATAGCTTTTTCTGCAGCTTTTAATTCTTCTTCACAGCTAGGTCCTTTTTGACAAAGAAAAAAACCTCCCACCGTTACATAAGGAAGACAGTATTCAATTAGAGTATTCATTGATGCTACTGCCCGAGATAAGACGATATCAAATTTTTCTCTATATTTCGTATTGACTCCGCCTTCTTCTGCTCTAGCATGAACAAGCTCTACATTCTTAATATTTAATCTAGAAAGCGCATCTTCCAAATAAATGATTCTTTTGTTCAATGAATCAAGTAAAGTCAATTTAATGTCTTCTCTTATTATCTTTAAAGGTATACCAGGAAAACCAGCACCAGTGCCCACATCTATCACTTTCATGCCTTCTTTTATATATCCATCATTTAGGCAGGCCACAGAATCAAAATAATGTTTAATAAAAATTTCTTCTTTTTGTGTTATGGTTGTAAGATTTATTTTTTCATTCCATTCAAGGAGTATTTCTTTAAAATCTAAAAGCTTATCTATGGCTTTATCCTCTACATCAAATCCCATAGAATGAAAACCTGCCTTTAGATATTCTTTATCATTCACCATTATCAACCCTCTTTTCTCTTCTTACCTGTTCAAGATATACCATGATTACAGAAATATCAGCTGGGGATACACCAGAAATACGAGAAGCTTGGCCAAGATTGTCAGGTTTTACATCACTTAGTTTTTGTCGAGCTTCAGTAGATATTCCTTTGATATCATTGTACTTTATCCATATAGGTAATTTTTTATTTTCAAGCTTTTTAAATTGTTCCGCTTGATGCAGCTGTCTCTTTATATACCCTTCATATTTAACTTGTATTTCTATTTGTTCTGAGGTTTCATCATCAAATTCAGGCATTTCTTCATCTATTTCTTTCAATGATAAGTAAGTGATTTCAGGTCTTTTTAAAAGCTCATATAAATTAATTCCGCTTCTTATAGCAGCACTATTCTTATTATCAAGGAAATCTTTTACTTTATCTTTATAAGTTACGGTTTTACTTTTTAATCGTTCAATTTCATTATATATATTGCTTTTTTTCGCTACAAATCTATTGTATCGGTCTTCTTTAACAAGTCCTATATCATATCCTCGCTCAGTAAGTCTAAGATCTGAGTTATCCTGACGAAGGATCAATCTATATTCAGCTCTTGATGTCATCATCCTATAAGGTTCCTGTGTTCCTTTTGTTACAAGGTCATCAATCAAAACTCCTATATAGGCCTCTGATCTATCTAATATCATGGGTGCTTGTTCTCTTATCTTCATTACAGCGTTTATTCCTGCCATTAAGCCTTGGGCTGCTGCTTCTTCATATCCCGAACTTCCATTTATCTGCCCTGCAAAAAACAGTCCTGATATATTTTTATGCTCTAGATTTAACTTAAGCTGAAGTGGATTTATACAATCATATTCTATAGCATATCCTGTTCTCATTATATGACAATCTTCAAGTCCTTGAATGCTTTTCATCATTTCTATCTGCACCTCTTCAGGAAGGCTTGATGACATTCCTTGCACATACATTTCCTTTGTATATAAACCTTCTGGCTCTACAAATATCTGATGTGATTCTCTGTCGGGAAATGAAATAATTTTAGTTTCTATGGATGGACAGTATCTTGGACCCACACCAGTAATATCACCAGAGTAGAGAGGAGATCTAGTAATATTATCTCTTATAATTTCATGAGTATTTTCATTCGTATAAGAAAGATAACATGGAAGCTGGTCATACTTTATTCCTTCTGTCATATAGGAAAAGGAATTCGTAACATTTTCTCCATGCTGAACTGACATCTTTTCAAAATGAACAAACCTTCCATCTATTCGAGCCGGTGTACCCGTCTTAAACCGCATCAGTTCTACACCAATGCTCTGCAAGGAATTTGATAGCTGTATTGCGGGAAAAAGTCCATTAGGGCCTCCATCATAGCTAACTTCACCAATGATCACTTTTCCCTTT
This sequence comes from Lutispora sp., assembly GCA_030834765.1. Taxonomy (GTDB): domain Bacteria; phylum Bacillota; class Clostridia; order Lutisporales; family Lutisporaceae; genus JAUQXG01. The sequence goes on along the minus strand of JAUQXG010000052.1, from coordinate 226 downwards.
AAATACACGCCTGTACAAAGTATTGCACATTTACATTTAAAAATAGCACCTAGGTTTGTCACTACACCTTTTATTTCTCCATCCTCTACTATTATGTCAACAATTTCAGCTTGTTTCACTTTTAGGTTATCCGTTGCTTCAAGGACTACCTTCATTCTATCTTGATACATTTTCTTATCAACCTGAGCTCTAAGCGCTCTGACTGCTGGCCCTTTTTTGGTATTTA
>JAUQXG010000464.1 GCA_030834765.1 Lutispora sp. | reverse complement strand
TAAGGGTATGGGCAACGGAAAATAGGAAAAGGGAAACACCAACCATAGCTGCAAGCATAGCATGAGTGAGGGTAAGTATAAACATCATAAATGCCAGGGCAATGAAGCTGCCTATCTCTTTTTTTACGAGAGATTTATAGAAAAATAAAAAAACAAATGGAAGCAGGGCATTCACAAGTACAAAAGGGAAATTACCTTCTGAAAACAAAACCCTTAAATTGTTAGGAACAAAAAACCAGAGCAAAGCAAAGCCCAGTGCCAGGTTTTGCCGCTTAATCTGATAACCAAAGCAAAGCCAACCTAATCCTCCAATAATGAATATCAGAAATAGAAATCCATTGTAAGTCCAAAAAATATGATTGGTAAAAAGATTGATAATGGCTAAGATGTAATAAGAAAAAGGTGCCCAATATCGAAAAGGTTGTATTCCGTTGTACCAGCTTTCATCATAATCAACAAAAAGCTTTCCGCTTTTCATTGTTTCATATAACATATTCCCTTTAAATAGGTGGCCATAACTGTCAGAACCCCAAGGATAAGAACCAGTCTTGTTGATTATTATTAAAGTAATGATGGCAGCGAATATTAATAATATGCAATTTCTAATATAAATACCCAGCTCTTTTTTCACTGCCATTCACCTCCTAATCATCTTCTATGATATAAGTCCTAGTTGGGTTTTCACTTATTTCAAAAGCTTTAAAATCTAAATCTCTATCATTTACAAGCTTCTTTATATCTTCAAATAATATTTTACCTATGTTTTCCATGATAGGTGTTGTTCTCTTAAAAGCAGATAACTCGTTTAAAAATTCACCTTCAAATTGCAAAAAATAACTTTCTAACTCTTTTTCAAAATGAGTGAAGTTCACCGTTTCCTCTTGCTCAGAGCGAAACATTATTGCGATTTCCCAAGTGTGAGGATGAATAGCAGAAACATTTCCGCCAAACTTAACAGAGTGACGTGCATTTAGATAAAATTTAAATCTATAATATGTTTTCACTTTAATCCCACCTAATAAATATCATTCCAATAATGACATAATATTGGAATAAATATATTCTATTAATAGTAATTACATTTTAACATGCGCATATATAAATATCATTGTAAATTATTTCTAAAGCAGTGGGGACGGCTATTTTGCTTTGGGATTAGCAAGTCAATAGATATTGTCATTGTATTGTGATAAAATAAAAATATATTATGATTGAAGAAAGTGGCTGAACGTTATGATGAGTATAATCCTTGCATTGTTATTTTTAATATTCGGGGCTATAATCTTTTTTGCAGTGAGGATTGAGGATACAAAGAAGATTTTATTATTATGCACAAAATTATTTTCATCATTTCATATAACAGCTTTGACCATTTTGTATAGCTTGCTGACAACTATTCTCGTCTATGGATTCTTCTTTTATATCTCCTCTCTTTTTCATTCGGGAAATCATTTTATCATGACTCTGGATATTCTTTTTATATTCAATATGATAGTATTCGTTATTTTCTGCTCCCTTAAAAAGCTGGAATTCCCATCTGCCAATTAATTCGCGGTATATAGACAATTAATTGAAATATTTACACCCTATGCATAAAGTGGAGGGTGTGATTTATATTGGCAGGAGGAATTATTATGTATGAAAAACAATGGGATTTCAATCGTATAATGAAAAGAATGTATAACCAGGTTGAATATAATATTGAACCTTATAAAAACATTTTAAATAAAATAGATGAAATAAAATTAGATACAGTGAGTGATGATTATCTAAAGGGAATGGTCAAAAGAATAAAAAACCAGGTTCTTGGCGGGGAATCTATAGATGATCTGCTTGTAGAAGCTTATGCTCTTGTGAGAGAAGCATCAAGACGAGTGCTGGGATTGTACCCTTTTGATGTTCAGGTTATTGCTGGGATTGCACTTCATGAGGGGAAAATTGTAGAGATGAAGACAGGTGAAGGTAAGACTCTTGCAGCAGTCATGCCAGCATATCTGAATGCCTTGACGGAGAAAGGGGTCCATATTCTTACTTTCAGTGATTATCTTGCTGGTAGAGATGCGAACTGGATGGGGCCTTTATATGAATTTCTTGGAATAACAGTAGGTTATGTAAAAGAAGGAATGGAAAATATGGAGCGGCAAAAAGCATATGCTTGTCATATAACCTATGTGACAGCAAAAGAAGCAGGCTTTGACTACTTGCGTGACTTTCTTTGTAGAGATAAGGGAGCTGTTATCCAGCGCCAATTCAATGCTGCCATTATTGATGAAGCGGATTCTATTCTTATTGATGAAGCACGGATACCGCTGGTAATTGCAGGGAAAGCACCACAGCAACTGATAGAACCTACTTACTTTAGTGATATGGTAAAAAAGCTTGAGTCCTGTGAAGATTATGAGGTGGATCAATATAACAGTAATGTTTATCTAACGGATAGAGGTCTGAATCGGGCAGAAAAAATAATTGGATGTGATAATCTCTACGAACTTCATAATATAGAAACGCTGATTCAGGTCAACTGTGCGCTGCATGCAGAGGTGTTATTGAAAAGAGATATAGATTATATCGTTAGAGATGGGAAAATAGAAATCATTGACTCTTTTACTGGACGTATTGCTAAAAATAGACATTGGCCGGATAATCTTCATACAGCAGTAGAGGCTAAAGAAGGGCTGAAATCAAAAGAAAAAGGGAGAATAATGGGCTCCATTGCCTTGCAGCATTTTGTAAGCCTTTATCCAAAGCTTTCAGGAATGACAGGTACGGCGGAAGCTGCTGCAGCCGAATTAAGGGAATATTACTGTATGGATGTTGTAGTAATACCTACTAATAAGCCATGTATGCGGAAGGATTATTCTGATAGAATTTTTACGAATATTGAAGGGAAGAATCAAGCTATAGTAAATGATATTGTCAGCGTACATGGGACTGGACAGCCAATTTTAGTGGGGACCAGAAGTGTTGAGGAGTCTGAAAAGCTTGCCAGTGAATTAGAAAAGGCAGGTATTCAATGCAGGGTGCTAAATGCAAGAAACGATCGTATGGAAGCTGAAATAATTGCTGCAGCAGGAGAAGCTGATGCTGTGACAGTCTCTACCAATATGGCAGGCAGAGGGGTCGATATAAAGCTGGGAGGCTCAGAAGAAGAACAACGTGATAGAGTGGTTGCACTTGGTGGACTATATGTAGTAGGAACCAGCCATAATGAAAGCAGAAGGATTGACGAGCAATTGCGGGGAAGGGCAGGACGTCAGGGAGATCCAGGAGAAAGCAGGTTTTTTTCTAGTTTGGAGGATGATTTTATAAGGAACAATGACTTTATAAAAATACCTGCTGAAATTATCATCCAGCAAAGATCAGACAAGGAGACAGAAGATGCTTCTGCTGGAAAATGGATTTTAAAGGCACAGAGGATGATAGAGGGATATCATTCTGATATCCGTATGCAGCTATGGAGATATACTTTTATTTTAGAGCAGCAGAGACGTATCATTCACAAACAGCGGCAAGATATCCTTATGGATATCATATGTTTGAAATTGCTTCAAGATAGGGCACCACAACGCTACGCGGCTTTTAGGGAAAGGGTAGGAACAAAAGCGTTGAAGAAAGCAGAAAAGCAGCTCACATTATATTACATGAATAAGTGCTGGGCTGATTATCTAGACTATATATCATATATACGGGAAAGTATACATCTGGTAGTGATCGGAAATAAAAACCCCCTGGATGAATATAATAAAATAGCTGTGGAAGCTTTTGAGATGATGCAAGAAAAGATGCAGGACGAAATAGTAGAAGCATTTCATACAGTAGAAATAACAGAGGATGGAATTGATCTTGAAAAGGAAGGGTTGTGGGATACTTCTGCAACATGGACCTATCTCTTAAATGACAATCCTGATCAATTCAGCAATTTACCATTTCTTATTAAGACAGTTTCTATAGCTATCAATGGCCCATTGTTCTCGCTTCATAAACTTTTTAAGAATATTTTAACAAAAGCTATTGGCATCAAATGGAGGACTTAGCAAGTAGAGCAAGGATGGGGTCAGGCTTGAAATATTCCCTTTTGACTATTAGGCATGGTATAATCCATTAAGGGGGTGATACTTTGGCGAGAAAACCACGGTTGGAATACCCAGGTGCATTGTATCATATCATGTGTCGTGGAAATAATGGTGAATATGTTATGACAGAAGAAGAAAAGCCAAAATACATAGAACTTATGAAAAAATACAAAGAAAGATATAGATTCAAGCTGTATGCTTATTGCATCATGGACAATCATGTTCATCTATTAATAGAGACAGAAGAAACGCCCTTATCAAAAATTATGCAGGGTATCCAACAGAGCTTTACTCAGTATTACAATAAAAAGCATAATAGAACAGGACATGTTTTTCAGCAAAGATACAAGGCACAACTTTGTGATAAGGAAAGATATCTATTGCAGGTTATTAAGTACATTCACTATAACCCTGTAGAAGCCGGAATAAATAAGGGGCTAAATTACCAGTGGAGTAGCCATATGAGTTATTTGAACGGCAAAAATGATACTTTAGTAGATACAAATTTCGTCTTAGGTATATTTTCAAAAAATCATGTAGCTGCATACAAAGGGTACCGAGAATTTATGAATATAAAGCCAGAGAAGGTCCAGTTGAGTCTATTTGAGCCTGAGGCAGATGAAGATAATGAAGGAAAAAAAACAATTGATAAAATTAAACCGATTGATATTGATACACTTATAGATACTGTATGCAAAGTAGCCGGTGTCAGTATGGAAGAGATCACAAGAAGAACTAAAATACAAAAATATTCCGATGTGAGAAAAGCAATTGTAAGAATTAGTGAGAAATATGGTAGTTTTACCAATGCTGAGTTGGCAGAAAAACTTAATATACCGCCATCGATGGTTTCGAAAATCAGAAGCGGAGAAAGTAAAGGGACTATGCTTGTTGATGAAATTATAGAAAAGGCAAGAGAAAGGGAATATTTCAAGCCTGACCCCAAGTAAGGAGTGTTAAGCATGTCAATTGATTTATTTATAGTCAGACCTTCAAAGGACTTAGAAAAAGAAATCTGGGAATATAGGCAGGAATATTTTGATTTTGGGGCAACAAATGTGAATGGAAGTTCTGGCATAGCACATTTTGATAATTTTGATAAATGGCTCAAATTTGTTCATGCCATCGAAAAAGATAAATTATCAAGACAGAATGTTCATGCAAGCACATTTTTTTCTATTCATAAAACAGACAATAAAATTATAGGCAGCATACAACTTCGACATTTTCTAACCCCTGAATTAGAAAGACATGGCGGACATATAGGCTATGGAATACGTCCAACGGAACGAGGAAAGGGTTATAGCAAACAACAACTGCTGCTTGTCTTAGATGTTGCACGAAACATGAAAATCCCTAGAGTGATGATATCATGCTATAAAGACAATATTCCATCGAATAAAACAGCGCTGAGTTGTGGTGGTGTTTTAACTTGTGAAAGTATATACGAGGGTGAGAAACAGCAGGTATATTGGATTGACCTTCACGAATAAGTATAATAGGGTCAGGCTTGAAATATTCCCTTTTGACCATGAATCATGGTGTAATCCATTTTTGGGTATTCTGCTATAGTAGGAATTATATTTGGTTTTTACCCTGGGAAGAAAGCAGTTTCTATAAAAATTGGAGAATAAGATCTTAGTGTAGATTTAGATGGCAATACACAGCTGACAATATTTTACCTAAAAGTTTTTCAAGTAGAATATTGCCAGCTGTGTTCTATCCCTAAGCTCAAGCTTTTCTAAAAGGTCGGTAACATAATTTCTAACTGTACCCTCGGTTAAAAATAATTTCATTGAAATTTCTTTATTGGATAGACCTTCACCAATTAACCTTAATATTTCAAAGTCTCGCTGACTTAATTTAAAATATTCTGGTGTTTTTTTCATTCCATCTTTTATCATAAGGGATATTGTATCTGCAATTTCTTTTTCAAATACAGAATTTCCCTTTGCAACCGCTCTAAGGCAATCAATGATACTATCTGAAGATTGGTTTTTAAGGACATAGCCAGATGCACCATTTTTTATAGCTTCCTTAATATACTCATCATCCTTAAAGGTGGTAAGTATAACAACCTTTATATCTCTACAATACTCCTTTATAAGCTTTGTTCCAAGAACTCCATCAAGAGCTGGCATTCTTATATCCATAAGCACAATATCTGGATTAGATGATTTGCATTTTTCCAGCGCTTCAAGTCCATTGCCTGCAGCTCCAATCACTTCAAAGTCGTCTTCAAGCTCCAGAAGTATCTTAAGACCTTCTACTATAAGGATATCATCATCAACTATTAAAATTCTCAAACACATTTCCTACCTCTCTATTTAATGGTATGACACAAACAATTAAAAAACCTGAGCTGCCATTTATAGATATATTGCCCCCGATATTTTTAATTCTTTCTCTCATACCGCTTAGCCCAAGGGACTCATTTATTTTTAAACAACCAATGCCATTATCTTTCATATATAATCTAAGGAAGTTATCATTGATATCAATAGAAATATTAATTCTTGAAGCCTTTGAGTGCTTAGCGCTATTTGTAAGAGCTTCTTTTATATTTGTTGATATGATTTCTGTATGATGGGCTTCAAGCTTGTTAAAGTCGCCGCTATATTTAAATTCTACCTGGCAAAAGGAGAAATCATTTATAATTTCTGTAATATACTTGATGCCGAAGTCCTGATTTGGCTTTATGTTATATACAGTGTTCTTAATGAGTGCTAATGAATCTGATAATTTTTCTATGGATTTTTCAAGTAATTCCATAGATTTTTTCTGATCTTTTGTAGATGCAAATAGCTTATATGATGCTTGAAGCGATATTAAAATTCCTGCTATTCTATGTCCTATGTTATCATGTATTTCCCTTGCAATTCTTTTTCTCTCTTTAACCTCTGCTATATGAGCAGTCTCTGCCAGAGAATTCATAAGTTTTATTTTTGTAACCTCAAGCTCATAGCTATATTTCCTTGATTTATCATAGCTAAGAGTTAGAAGTTCACTCTTTTCTCTATAGCCATTATTCAAATAGGAAAGCAAACTGCATATACCTATTATAAGTAAAGCTTCAGGGGAAAGGTCAATATTTAAAAGAAATATAGCAGAAGCGGCTATAAATACTACTCCCATATATTTCTTTTTAGCAACCAAATCATAAGCCAGTATTCCGTAAAATGCGGAAAAATAGGGATTTAATGTTATGGCAAAGGTAGCAATGATAAACTCAAATAGAATGAAACAAATAGTATTATAATATTTTTCTCGTATGATATTTGAAGCAATAATGATTAAAATGATAATGATATGTATGGGTTGAATATTTTTTCCCGTTACTAATTTGGTAAGAATAAAAAGCAAAAATAAACTTTTAAATAAATATTGCATATCATTTGTTACCTTCCCCCTGC
>JAUQXG010000463.1 GCA_030834765.1 Lutispora sp. | reverse complement strand
TGGCTTTCTTTTAAGATAAGCTTTATCTCTTTTACTCCTTTTGATAATTTAAGATTTGCGCTATTTAACTCTATATCTCCATATTTCAGTGTGTTATCTGGTAAAACCTCTGCTTTTCGTCTGGACAAAGCTCTAATCCTTGCCAATAGCTCTTCTGTTGCAAAAGGTTTCGCTAAATAGTCATCTGCACCGCTATCAAGGCCAATCACTTTATCTGAAATTTCGCCCTTGGCTGTAAGCAGTATAACAGGAGTGGATAGTCCTTCTTTTCTTATGTTTTTTAATACGCTTATACCGTCCATTTTAGGGAGCATGATGTCTAGAATAATCAGATCATAAATATCGCTTAAAGCATTATCAAGTCCGGCTTCCCCATCATTTACTGCATCAACGGTAAAATTATTTTTTCTTAATATCTGTGTCAAAGCTTCTGCTAAATGAAGCGCATCTTCTACTAATAATATCCTCATAGAGCATCCTCCTCTACAATCTTCTATACCGTATTATAGCATAGACAACCTTTAATGAACCTTAAATATAGAAACATAAAAATTTCAAAATCATTTTAGCTATTTAAGGTTTGTTTAAGGTTCAGTATATAGAATGAAATCAAGGTCGATGAAAAAAATTAGCATGAGGAGAGATTAAGATGGCCATAGAGGTTTTTAATAGATATGAAAAAAAGTTCTTAATAGATACAAAAGTCTATGAAGATATTCAAGAAAAGCTTTTGGATCATATGATTCTTGATGAATACAATAAGAACCATGACTTTTATACAATAAGTAATATCTATTATGATACAAAGGATAACTTTTTAATAAGAAATTCATTATCCAAACCCAAATACAAAGAAAAGCTTCGATTGAGAGCTTATGGAATTCCACAAAACAATGAGAAGATTTATCTTGAGATAAAGAAAAAGGTTTGTGGAGCAGTTAATAAAAGAAGAACAACTCTTATACTGCATGAGGCTTATGATTTTGTAAGTACAGGAATAAAACCTGAGATAAAAGATTATATGAATCATCAGGTGATAAATGAAATAGAATACATTTTGAAAATTTATGATCTTGAACCAAAGGTTTATTTAGCTTATGACAGAAAGGCAATGTTTTGCAAGGATAACCGTGATTTAAGGATAACCTTTGATACAAATATAAGAACAAGAAGATATGATCTAAAGCTTGAAGATGGTAATCATGGAGAGCCCCTATTAGAAAAGGGGAAGTGGCTTATGGAAGTAAAGGCTGGAAAAAGTATACCTTTATGGTTATCAGAAATGCTTTCTCAATACAAAATATTTAGCAGCAGCTTTTCAAAGTACGGAGAAGAATATCAAAAAATGTTATTGAAAAATATGACCAAGAAAGGAGGGGGAGAACAATGTTCGAATCACTATTCAATGCCAGCGCAGTCAGCACCACGCTATCAGTATCAAGTGCAATATTGACAATAGCAGTAGCCTTTGTTTTAGGGATGCTCATAAGCCTGACTTATATGAAAACCTGCAATAAAAGCGGTTATTCCCAGAACTTTTCCCTTACACTTATTCTTATGCCTACTGTCATTGCAGTAATCATTCTATTAATAGGAAGCAATATTGCAAGAGCGTTTAGCTTGGCTGGTGCATTTTCAATCATCAGATTCAGGAGTGCGCCTAGGGACCCAAAAGACATTGCTTATGTATTGTTTACCATGGCAGCAGGACTTGCATGTGGAGTTGGAATTTTTGGATATGCTGGTTTGTTTACCATCTTCCTTTGCACGCTGATGTTTGTACTTAACCGATTGAACTTTGGAGCAAAGAAAACCTCCCAAAAGTCACTTAAAATAACTGTTCCAGAAAATCTAGATTACGAGGGTGCTTTTGATGAAGTATTGAAAGAATACACAACTGGCTATGAGCTTAAAAAAGTAAAAACTACTGATTTAGGAAGTCTATATGAACTTGCTTATGTAGTGACAATGGACAATGAAGTGAGTCAAAAAGCTTTTTTAGATTCACTGAGATGCAGAAATGGTAACTTGAACATTTCATTATCCATGTGTGCGAATACAGAATATGAATAAATGGAGGAAATAAAGATGAATCATATTTTAAAAAGAAAAAACATAACAGCCCTTGCCCTTGCATTGGTACTTTTATTTTCAACAGCAATAACCGGATGTACATCAACGAATCCAGTCAACAATGGTGATACAGGGCAGCAAACCTCTTCAACAAAGACTTCAGACTATGCTTCCATATTTGAAAAGGATAGCATCATAGATATAAAGGTCCAGGTCGCAGACGAAGATTGGAAGAGTATGCTAGATAATCCTACGGCAGAGGAGTATAAAAATGCGACTGTTACTGTTGATGGGGTGACACTCAAAAATGTAGGGTTTAGGACAAAAGGAAATCTTACATTAAGATCAGTGGCAGGCAGTGATTCAGATCGTTATAGCTTTAGAATTAAAATGGATAAATATGAAGAAGGACAGAACCTTCTTGGGCTTGATGAATTGGTTGTAAACAATATGTACTCAGATCCCTCTTATTTACGCGAATATTTAAGTTATGAGGCACTCAGGGAAATAGGTGCTACAGTGCCTCAAGCGGTTTTTGCGAATATTTATATTAATGATGAATTATATGGATTCTATCTTTGTGTTGAAGCCATAGATGACAGCTTCCTAAAAAATAACTTTGGCAGTAACGATGGCAACCTATATAAACAGGAACAAGGCAGCACCCTGGAATATGCAGAAGGCAGCAACTATGATAAAAGCGAATTAAAGGTTTGAGAAGATGAAAGCAAAACAGACTTGAAGAATTTCATAAAAGCTCTTAACCAGATGCCTGAAGGACAAAAAGGCGATATTGAAAGTGTATTAGATATTGACAGTGCATTAAAATATATTGCGGCCAACACAGTTTTGGGCAATTACGATAGTTATAATGGAAACCTGGCACAAAATTATTACCTATACGGACAGAATGGAAAATTTACAGTGCTTCCATGGGATTATAATATGTCTATATCCGGATTTGGTGGAGGCGGCGATGCTACAACCATACCTATAGACGAACCTGTAATGGGTGTTAACATGGAGAATCTTCCTCTTATAGATAATTTACTGGCAGTAGATGAGTATAAAGAAAAATATCATGAATATGTAAAAGAACTGCTAAGCTACCTTGAAAGCTTTGAAAGTAGAGTAGCAGAAATCTCTGATATTATAAGACCTTATATACAAGCAGATCCCAGTAAGTTTTATACAATGGAGCAATTTGAAGCAAGTATAAAATATTCTGAAACAACTGGAAATACTTCACCATCACCTGTTCCATCCAATAATGCTCCAGCTAATGTTGCTCCGGCAGATGATAATGCAGCAAATGGAGGACAACAGCCTCCTCAAGGTATGCAGGGCAGACCTACAGATGGGAATAGACCAGAACCGCCGCAAGGCTTCCAAGGTGGGAATAGAGGAGGCGGGGCAGGTGGCCCAGATAATATGATGATGGGTAACTCAATTTCTATCATGAACTATATAAGAGACAGAGTAGAAAATATTAACAAACAACTATCTGGAGAGCTTCCTACCACAGGAAACACAACCATGAACAACGGTAGAAACCGAGGAAATATGGAAACAAAGTAATATAAATATAAGCCCTGCAGTCCTAAATTGCAGGGCTTATATTTATAAAAAAGTTTAGTTTTTTCTCGGGTGTCCTTCATGATATTTCTTACGCTAGATCAATGTTACGATCTATCGCATCTAGATCAGCTGCTGATATAGTAGTGAAATCGACCATTTCTAAGAAAACTAATGAGGTCTGATTCAATTTTGATAAGGCCTCATTACCTAATCTATTTATGCTAAACTATTTAATATTACCTAATATTAAGAAAATTATGCATTTTATATTTACATATTTAAGAATTAGTGCTAAACTATTATTGTCGACAATAGGTATACAAATAAAAAGCAGAAAAAAATGAGGTATATATCGATTAGTTTGTAAAGAAGAAAAGATACAGGAAACATTATTATATTTTGAAGCGAGGTAGAGAGTTGTGATATTTGAACAATATCGAGAACGGCTTATGAAGCTATCTTCCACAAATGTTGCTGATGCATTGGATGCACATGGACTAAAAGGAGCTACCTATGGGATACGGCCTATATGGGAGGGTGCAGGCAGAATCGTTGGAGAGGCGGTAACAATTAAAATCACAGCAGCAGGTCTGACGAAGGGGA
>JAUQXG010000462.1 GCA_030834765.1 Lutispora sp. | reverse complement strand
ACCCCGAGAACCAAAATTAACCCTAAATGTGGATTATTTCTTCATTTCTCCATCATCTATTACAATATTATCTATTGTAATCTGAGATTGAGATACTTGTGCATTGCTCACACGTGCTACTTCTTGGAAGAAGCTTAGAGGAACGAATGTTTTTTCATTGATTACTGTTGGAGCAGTTCCTAATTGAATCGGAGCAGTTTTCATATAAATATAGTTATCTTTTCCTATTGTGAGAGAAATTCCGTTGCCAACTGTAACACTTTGTATGTCACCATTCCAGGTTACATCATATCCTAAGGCTTCAGCGATGGCCCGAAGTGGAACCATAACAGTACCTTGGTCATTCGCATAAGCCGATGGAGCTTCTATTTTCTTGTTATTGACAACAATATCTAAAGTAGAAACATTACCTGTTAATGCTGCTGTCTCCTCTGGAGTTAAGTTATAAATGGGGGCAACTGCTTTTTCAAATAGTACAACTATTTTTGACGGATTTGTTTGGGCAGGAATGCTTTTTGTGGACACATCATATAGTACCACAAGCTTTCTATTTGCCAGATCTCCTTCAAAAGCTTTCCCATCCTGCAAGATAATTTCTGTATCGTCAGAAATATTTAATTTTAAAGAGTTATCTTCGCTAACTAAATCTTTATTAAATACATCTACTTTAACATTTTGGTCCTGATTATCAGCCATAACAACTTCAGCATTGTATTGGGCTGGATAAATCATGATCATTGGTGCATTGGCTTCATAAAAACCAGTGACTACAGATCCTACGGCAATATCAGCATTATTTATAATATAAGTATTAGCAGATATAATAATATTTGCCTCTACTCCCTCTTCATTTTCTACTAAAATAAATTTTGAACCTTTTACGCTTTCAGAATCTGTTATCTTTTTTACCTTCCCAGTAAAAGAGTTGAAATAGGATTGTTCTACTCCATTTAATCTATCGTTTACGGCTTTTATTTCCGTAATTTGTCCCATATCATTTACTATTTTAAAATCTTCTGTATTGGCTGCAAAAGCAGTAACTGCTGAAAGGGATAAAATGGTGACCGATAAAAACCCTGCCATTGATTTTTTAAATTTTTTCATATTTTTTCTCCTTCTTAAAAATGTTTTATACTTTGTTAGACGTCAAAGCTAATAATAGGTTCCATGTTTATCATTCCCTTCATTTTGCCAATAATAGTAGAAAGGACGATTCGTGAATCGCTCCTACATATGTTATAATGATAAAAGTGAAAAACTATTGGCTTGAAATAAGAGGATAATAGCTTGGTAAGGGCTATGGTCTTTATCAATTTAATTTTATGCAGCATAGCTGCAAGAAGGAGTTAAGATGAACAAAGTATTAGTACTGGCGGAGAAGCCTTCCGTTGCAAGAGATATTGCCAGGGTCTTGAATTGTAATAAAGGCGCAAATGGATATTTAGAAGGTGAAAGATATATTGTCACCTGGGCATTAGGGCATTTGGTTACACTTGCTGACCCGGAAGCCTATGACGATAGATATAAGGCATGGAAGCTGGAAGACTTGCCTATGCTGCCAGAAAAAATGAAGTTGGTTGTGATAAAGCAAACTTCAAAACAATATCATACCGTTCGAGAGCAAATGAACAGAAACGATGTAAAAGAAATTGTCATTGCTACAGATGCAGGTCGAGAGGGAGAACTTGTAGCAAGATGGATTATAGAAAAAGCGAGTATAAGAAAGCCACTGAAAAGACTTTGGATTTCATCGGTAACGGATATGGCCATAAGAGAAGGCTTTAATAAGCTGAAAGATGGCAGAGAGTATGAAAACCTTTATGCATCAGCAGTGGCGCGTTCTGAAGCAGATTGGATTGTAGGCATAAATGCCACTAGAGCGCTGACCACGAAATATAATGCCCAGCTTTCCTGTGGAAGAGTGCAAACTCCGACCCTTGCAATGATTGCAAAAAGAGAAGAAGAAATCAGAACCTTTGTTCCAAAAGATTTTTATGGAATCGCAGCCAATACAGCAAAAGGCATAAAGCTTGTATGGCAGGATAGCCAAAGCAAGGAAACAAGAACCTTTGATAAAGGGAAATGTGAAAAAATTGTTGCAGCCCTTCAAAAGAAAAATGCCCAAGTGGTAGATGTAGATAAAGCATATAAAAAGAGCTTTGCTCCTGGATTATATGACTTGACAGAGCTGCAAAGAGACGGCAATAAGTTTTTTAATTTCTCGGCAAAAGAAACATTATCTATCATGCAAAGATTGTATGAGAGCCATAAGCTTTTGACTTATCCAAGGACAGATGCTAGATTTATCTCTACAGATATTGTAGATACACTAAAGGATAGAGTAAAGGCCTGTGGTGTTGGCCCATATTCTGTAATCGCAGCTAGAGTAATGAAAAATCCAATCAGCACAAATAAGTCCTTTGTGGACAATGCCAAGGTTTCAGATCACCATGCGATTATTCCTACAGAGCAAAGAGTATCGCTAGGTAACCTTAGTGACAGCGAAAGAAAAATATATGATTTAGTAGTAAAACGATTTTTAGCAGTCCTATATCCCCCTTTTGAATATGAGCAGACAACCATAAAAGCAAAAATAGGGGATGAAACTTTTACTGCAAGGGGAAAAGTAGTCATCAATCAGGGTTGGAAAGAGGTATATGGAAGCAGATATGACGATGAAGATTCGTCAAAAGAAGATGGTCAAGATCAAATGCTTCCAAAGATAGATAAGGGAGAAATACTTGCAGTGAACTCCATATCTCAAACCAAAGGTCAAACGAAACCACCAGCTCCATTCAATGAAGGCACACTGCTTTCGGCCATGGAGAATCCAGCCAAATATATGGCAAATGAAAGCAAAGAGTTAATAAAAACCATAGGAGAAACAGGGGGAATTGGTACAGTAGCCACGAGAGCTGATATCATAGAAAAACTTTTTAATTCCTTTGTTATTGAGAAAAAGGGCAAGGACCTTTTCATCACAGCGAAAGGGAAGCAGCTTTTAGAACTTGTACCAGTGGGTTTGAGATCTCCAGCACTAACAGCACAATGGGAACAAAAGCTAAGTGCAATTTCAAAAGGCTCATTGAATAAGACTACCTTCACCAATGAAATGAGAACTTATGCAAAAGAAGTGGTAAGTGAAATTAAAGCAAGTGCTGAAAAATATAAGCATGATAATATGACAAGAACCAAATGTCCAGATTGCGGGAAGTTTCTTTTAGAAGTCAATGGAAAGCATGGCAAGATGGTTGTATGTCAGGA
Source organism: Lutispora sp. (assembly GCA_030834765.1). Lineage (GTDB taxonomy): Bacteria > Bacillota > Clostridia > Lutisporales > Lutisporaceae > JAUQXG01. Next base: position 149 of record JAUQXG010000462.1, on the reverse strand, counting down.
TAGGGAGTGCGGCTACAGAAAAGGTCTAGCCAGAGTGACAAAAGCAAGATGCCCTAATTGTCATAAAAATCTTGAGCTACAGGGTCAAGGAGAAGGGCAAATATTTGTATGCAAATGCGGATATAGAGAAAAGCTCTCTAGCTTTGAAA
>JAUQXG010000461.1 GCA_030834765.1 Lutispora sp. | reverse complement strand
GTTCTTTACGAATTTCATTGTAGTTTGTCATCTGATCCTTTATGGCTTTATAAGTTAAATACCGTTCTTCAGAGTTTTCAATCACATCAATACGGAGACCTGTTTTCCGCTTAATCTGATCCACTATATAATCCCTGTTTTTAGCTTCACGTACTGCACTTGTAGCCACAGCTCTGTATATTTTTATATTGTAGTCCATCATTAGCTTTCTAAACCCTTTTAGAATTTCACAGGTTTCATCTACTGTTCCAAAGCTTACTCTTCCTATTGCAAAGGTATCTCTGCCCAAGGATATTGTATGCCTAAGACTTTCCAGAACTTTCACTTTCATGTCTCTATTTATTTCTACAATTTTCATGCTCAAGGCATGAGACCCCACATCAATTGCCGCAATCAGGTGACTTTTCACATTTGCATTCATTCTCATTACCTCACGAAAAAGAGTTATATACTCATAATCTCATATGTTTTTATACTTTTCTTATGTATGTTGATAAATCTGCGTTAATTTTATGTTAAGCACAAAAAAAGATTCTACATATAACGATATAATTTTACATAGGTTTTACATGCTCTTAACTAATTTTATTATCATAAGTTATATAATCTAGCTATAAATATATAATATGAAGTTATATATACGCACAAGGAGGTTTTTATTTGATTAAAAATTATATCCTGGACACAAATGTGTTGATTCACTTCCCTGGCTGTATCCATACCTTTGAGGACAATAATATAATTATCCCCATTATATGCTTAGAAGAGTTGGATAATTTAAAGAAAAAGGAAGGGATAGTTGGATATCAGGCTAGAGAAGCAATTCGAGAGATAAACAATGTTAGGCAGTATGGGAATATCCATATTGGTGTGAAATTACCAAATGGAGGAACCCTAAGAGTCGAATTGAATCATATGAGTCCAGTGGATATGCCTGACGGTGTAGATTTAGATAAAAATGATAATAAGATCTTAACAATAGCAATGAATATTAGGAATGAATCAAAGAAATTTGTTAAAACAATTTTAGTAACCAAGGATCTTTGTGTTGCTATTAAAGCAGAGTCTATGAATTTAGAAGTTCAGGATTATCAAAATGATAAAATAGATGTGGATCAGATCTATAAAGGATATAAAGAGGTGTCTCTATCTTCCAAGTATATTGATAAAATTTATCATGGAGGATTAAAGTTAAATAAGGAAACTGGACCGGAAGCTTTTCCAAATGAATTTTTTTGTATCAAAAGCTATGATGACGACTCTCATGAAACATTAGCTAAGTTTAATGGAGATAAAATTATTCCATTAAAATATGGTAACGATAAAGCCTGGGGTCTTACGCCAAGAAATAGAGAACAAAGAATGGCATTTGAACTTCTTATGGATCAGGACATAGATTTGGTGACATTGAGTGGAGGTGCAGGTACTGGAAAATCAATTCTTTCAGTGGCCGTAGCACTTCAAAAGGTCATTGAAAGCAATGCCTATGATAAGATAATTTTTGTAAAGCCAGTAGTGCCGGCTGGAGAATCAATCGGATTTTTGCCTGGAACAGAAAATCAAAAGTTAAAACCATTTATGGACTCCTTTGGTGATGCTATTGAGAGTTTAATGAATGAACGCAATAAAATTCAACTGATTGAAAAGATTGATAAGCCTAGAAAAAATATAAAGAAAAATAATGAGCATATTGAAAAGCCAATGTTTTCAGTAGAAGCTTTTTTAGAACAATATAGAGAAGCTGGAATAATTGAAATGAAAACATTTACATTTATGAGAGGCAGAACATTATCAAATGCTATGGTTATTATTGATGAAGCGCAGGAAATGACTCCTCATCTTGCTAAGCTCATGTTAACAAGGGCAGGACAGAATTCAAAATTTGTAATGATAGGAGATCCATCAGATAATCAAATTGATAATATACTTGTAGACTCAAAATCAAATGGACTCGTCTATGTTATAGAAAAAATGAAACCATATAGTATAACAGGGCATGTCTCCCTTGAGGAAGTCGAGAGAAGTCCATTAGCTAAAATAGCTGAAGAATCTTTGTAATCTATTATTTCCCCGCCCATAAATAAGGAGCTATGAAGCATTCTTCGTAGTTCCTGCACCTCTTCTGCCTTCGTATTCTTCTATGGCAACATTAATTATTTCAGATACAAAAGTTTTTGAAATACTCTTAGTTTATTTCAAATACTTAGCGATCAGCCATTTGAAAAATCCATCATCTTCTTTTTTCGTCTCTAATGTTTTTGTTACAGTAATCGCTTTTGCTTTTATTTCATCCGTTCTCATTACGAACTTTACAGAGCCAGTCATATTTTCTCCAAGTCCTGAAAATGTACCGTAATTTTTAGAAAGCTTTAAAAGTTCATCTTTTACAAGGATTATTTCTTCTAAATCCGATGCACCTGCACTTAAGCCAATTTTAAACTTATCTATTCCCTCTATGTTAAATTTGCTTATGCCATTGTTCAATTCTTCTGCTCCCTGTGTTAGCTTTTTTGCGCCGTCATTCAGCAGACTTGTTCCTGTAGCCATTTCAGAGGAACCTATGCTTAATTCTTCTGCTCCCACTCTTAATTGCTCTGAGGCTATTGAGAGCTG
>JAUQXG010000460.1 GCA_030834765.1 Lutispora sp. | reverse complement strand
AGAGATGGTGACGAAATAAGTTTTAAGGCAATAAGTACTTCAATACCCAAATATCAAGAGATTAATATTTTTGTAAATGGTAATAATTTAGTTATGAAAGAAAATAAATCAGAGATTATATTTGTGGATATTTTTAATTATATTAATTTTGATTATAAAAACCTGAAAGGCAGATTGGTTTTGACAATAAATGGGCAGAAGGCTAATTTTACAGATGTTTTGAAAGACGGAGATATATTAGTAGTAAAAAATGACTAAAATTTATGAAATATAGACATGGATAAGCTAGTAATTTTTTACTGGCTTATTTTGTTAGCATGATTGTACTGAAAAATGAATATAATCTATAAATGGAAATGAGAAGAAGCGTGTAACTAGGCAATTTAATATAAGTTTATCATGCTATATTTGGCTAAAGTTTAAGTCAAAGGGAGGTATAAAATTGAATAAAGCTAAAAGAAATACCTTGGCTTTTATGTTGATCATATTTGTTTTTATAAGCGTAGCAGGAATTTTTATGATTAGCGGAGAAAAAATTCAACCCAATACTTATATTAACAATATAGATGTTGGCAAACTTACTAAAGAAGAAGCATTAGAGAAGATTAGAAAAGTATTAGAGCCATCTATAGAGGATGTATATATATCCCTAAAAGTAGATGAGAAAGTATGGAAGTTAAACTACTCAGATTTTAATTATACTTATGATTATATGAATGCAGTAAAAGAGGCATATAGCATTGGAAGAGGCTCTAACTTTTTATTTAATATAAAGGAAGCAATCTTTTCAAGGATAAATCGAACAAATATAAAGCTGTCTTTTTCATATGAAGCTAATTATATAAACACCTTGCTTAGCAATATAGCCAAAGAGGTAAATCAGAAAGCAATTGATGCAACGATAAAAATGGAAGCAAAAAAATTTGTAATAACAGATGAAAAGTTAGGAAAGGAGTTAGATCAAAAAAAATCATATGATTTAATCATTGAGAGCATTGAAAATAACAAAATTTCATTGATTGATTTACCATTACAAACTACAGACCCAGAAATAAAGAGCTCTGATCTAGCAGTAATAAAGGATAAACTAGGTGAATATACAACTAAATTCAATGCAGGTGATAGTGACAGAAGCTATAATATTTTACTTGCAACAAAAAGTGTTACCAATGTACTTGTAAAACCAGGGCAGGTTTTTTCATTAAATAAAACAATCGGACCAAGATTGGAAAGCTTTGGATTTAAGACAGCAAAAGTAATAATTAATAACGAACTCGTGCCAGGCATTGGCGGTGGGGTATGTCAAGTATCCTCCACCCTCTATAATGCAGCATTACTTTCAGATTTAAAAATAGTAGAGAGGAGAAATCATTCATTACCTTCCTCTTATATTAGCTTAGGAAGAGATGCAACGATATCAGGTGATTATATAGATCTTAAGTTTCAAAATATTACAAATTATCCCATATACATTTATGGAGAATTGAAAGGCGGAGCTGTTACCTTTAGCATATATGGCAAAAATGATACTCCAGGAAGAAATGTAAAGATAATAACCGAAGTGATAAGTAAAAAACAGCCTCAAATGAAAATAATTGAAGATAACACTCTTATGGAAGGTGTAGAAGTCATTGAGAAAAAAGGGCAAACTGGATACGTAGTAAAAAGCTATAGAGTGGTATCTGAAAATGGAAAAGAAATCAAAAGAGAAGCACTTTATACAGACACATATAGATTATCAAATGGAGTAAAAAGAGTGGGAACAATGAAAACTATAGAAAAGGAATTGCCCCTTGCATACTAAATATTTAGTTGCAATGGATGACTATAAATAATAATATATAATTATGAATAAATTTTGATGTGAGGATGTACAAATGACAGATGCGTTTTATACAAAAAAAGTAAAATGTCCGATTTGCAATAACCACTTTACAACGATAAAGGTTAGAATCAATGCATGTATTGTAACAAAAAAAGATGAAGATTTTTGTATTCATTATAAAGACATAAACCCAATATTTTATGAAATCTTTGTTTGCCCAACATGCGCTTATGCTGGATCAGAAAATTCATTCCAAGAATTGGGTAAGAATGAAGTGTTAAAACTAAAGAATGCTTTTTCGGGTAGAATGGTTCAAAGAGATTTCTGTAAAGAACGAAATTTAAATGATGCACTGGACAGCTATAAGCTTGCACTTTATACTGCAAATATTAAAGATGCTAAAGATAGCACAATAGCAGGGATCGCTCTAAAAATTGCTTGGATGTATAGATATATGAATGACAAAAGGGAATTGCAGTTTATACAGCATGCATTAGACCACTATTTAATTGCTTATGAAAAGGAGCAGCTCCCCATTGGAAATCTAAGTGAAATCAAACTAATGTATTTGATAGGTGAGTTATACAGAAGAGTTGCAAACTATAATGAAGCAATAATATGGCTTAATAGAGTTGTTTCAAGTCCAGAAAGACATTCAAGCCCTATAATCGAAAGATTAGCTAGGACTCAATGGATGACATTAAGAGAAGATATAAAATCAAATGCCGCTCAATAATGAGGGGCATTTTGCATTCATAATTATGAACAAATTATAACAGTAATTTCAAGAAATAACCATTATTTTGTGCTATCATAAAATAGGACTGAATATTTAAAATGTTCTTATAATTATGAGGGGTGAAAAATATGGATTATCATCAGGCAATAAATGAAGTTGTTGAAAATGTTTGCAAAGTTATTGTTGGTAAAAGAGATATGATAGAAAAAGTTATCATAGCAGTTATTACAGGAGGGCATATCCTAATAGAAGATGTTCCTGGAGTTGGAAAAACGACCTTGGTAAATGCTTTAGCAAAAACATTGGGTTGCAGTTTCAGTAGAATCCAGTTTACACCAGACTTATTGCCATCAGATATTACTGGGATAACTATATATAATATGAAAGAGAGCAGATTTGAGTTTAATCATGGACCGATTATGTCCAATATTGTATTGGCTGATGAAATAAATAGAAGCTCCCCAAAAACCCAATCCAGCCTCTTAGAAGCAATGCAGGAAGGTCATTTGACTGTAGATGGGAAAACATATTATTTACCAAAGCCATTTACAGTATTAGCTACACAAAATCCTATCGAATATGAAGGCACTTTTCCATTACCGGAAGCTCAACTTGATAGATTTTGTATGAAAATATCTATTGGTTATCCTAACCTTGAGGAAGAGAAAGAGATCATTAATAGATTTGGCAAAATAAATAAAAGCTTTGAGGTAGAAGAGGTTCTTACAGGTGATGATATAGTCTATATTCAACATAACTATATTGATAAAATATTTGTTGATGAAAGTATCATTCATTATATAATACAAATTGTTCAAGAGACTCGATCACATAATGATATATATCTAGGATCTAGTCCAAGAGGTTCACTTTTTATTTATGGCCTTGTTAAAGCATTAGCTTTTGTAAAAGGAAGAGATTATGTAATTCCAGATGATGTGAAAAATCTAATTATACCTGTCCTTTCACATAGAATACTGCTTAAGCCTGAGTCAAGAATGAAAGGGAAAACTTC
>JAUQXG010000459.1 GCA_030834765.1 Lutispora sp. | reverse complement strand
ATATATCTATATTTCTCATACAGCTTATCTCGTATTCTGGATATCTGCGATGACTTTGCTGATCTGATCAAAACCGGAAAAGCTGGTAAACATGCCGATTATACTGACTATCATTTTTACATTATATGATGCGAATAACATACTCACAGCAACTGCAGCTATACCAATCAGAGCCAGTACTACCCCATTCCTGAACTCTGGAAGAGTTTTTGCTGCTTGAAGAGTTTCTTTAAATGATAGTTTCGTATTTTCACTGCCTTGAGTATTTTTTTGATCGTTCATAATTTCTCCTTTATATGTTGTTTATCTATACTGTAACTTTATAGAACCTTTTGACAATATATATATGAATGAGGTCCATGACTTTAATGCCAAACCAGTATAATGTAAATGCCTGGTTAAAATATAAGAAGCAAATCGCAAAAATTACCCAAATTACCTTGTTATATGACTGGTCGATAAATGCAGTGTTTTCCATTATCTTATCATGTACTATGAATACTCCTAGAGTTATAGCCGCAAGAAAGATAGATATTCTAAGATCTGTTTCTGTACCCGTTGGTGAACTAATAAAAGATACTGGGCTGCCCATAAGATTTAAAAGCAAAAAGTGCATTTTTTCGGATGATGCTGCATGATCAAGATAAAATTCAGGACTGTTGAAAATGCCTATAAGTCCTAATGACAATATCGCTTCTGTAATTAAGCTACCTATACCACCAAATATCGGATAGTGGTTGCTTGCGAGAAGTTTTGCCAATTCTTCAGTTTTTTTAGTTGGATTATTAGCATATTTCTGATTATTTTTTGTTACTAAAGGTTCAAGTACTTCTTTTAATTTTAGTGTGCTATAATATCTTTTTCCCGCAAAATAAAAAAGTAGCTTATCAAGTAGCGCGAGAAGCAGAACACAGATACCATATACAGGTACGTAACTGTAAATCATATCAATTAGTTTACCTATAAATTGAAAAATAGTGTCCATAATCCTCCTAAAAGAAATTCTTATCGACATATAGTAAATTATCACCATATGTCGATAATTATTTAGCTGCCTTTCCTGCCGCTGTTTCAACCTAATCCTTGTATTTTTTATAAATTAGAATTTCCCGTGGAATTTAAGTAACTCAATTAGTCCTTCATCCCTATAACGTTCCAAGCCCTTATGATCTTGTCCTTGTTTAGGTGTTCTATTAGCAAACTCAGAATTTACTCCATCACATATCATTTCAATATCAATGTTGTTGTCAGAATTAGCGTATTTTGTCATACGACCTCGAATACCAGCCTTGCCTCCGGCAAGTTCAAGTACCATATAAGGTCCCATAAGCCCCCAGCGCAAACCTGGTCCGAATGTTACCGCCCTATCTACGTCTTCAACACAACAGACACCTCGTGATACTAAATCTATTGCTGCATTATAAAGAGCACTTTGAACACTATTGGCAATAAATCCCTTGCATTCTTTCAGGAGAACGACTGGTTCCTTGCCGACTTCCTTATAAAACTCATAAGCCTTATCAATTGCTTCCTGCGAAGTAATATCTCCTTTGGCAAGCTCAACGAGCGGGACAAGGTGAACGGGATGAAATGGATGCCCGGCAATAATTCTTTGAGGATACTTTGCTTTTGCTGCTATATCAGTAATTAAAAGCCCTGATGTACTGCTTACAATAATTGCGGTTGAGTTGAATTCCTCTATTGCTTCAATAATAGATTGTTTGATCGGCAGTTTTTCAGGACCGTTTTCCTGAATAAATTCAGCGTTTTCTACTGCAGCTTTTACATCATGTGTATAATTAATTCTAGTGAGGCATTCTTCTTTCTGTTTTTGTGTTAAAACTCCAATGCCCGGTTCCATAAGAAAGTTCAAAATATTTTCAATGCTATTTTTTGCATCTTCAAGTTTTTCATCATCAAGATCATATACAGTTACGTTAACGCCATGCGTTAAAAAGCAAACCGCCCATCCACTGCCAATGAGTCCGCCACCATATACTGTTGCTTTATTAAAAATCATATCTTTCTCCTTTTATTTGTATTATTATTTTAAAAATACTATAGATGTAATTTTTCAAATTTAAGTGTGGGTGTCAACTTATGCTGTCGATTGGTCTTTATTCATTTCATCAAGTTTTTCATTAGTAAGCTTGTAGAAGAAAAATAATATCAAGCCTGAAATTATACTAAGGCATCCGGGTATAAGCATAAACATATTGAGCACGCCTACTTTAAAAGAAGCTGAAGCTGCTGCCGGAGCGACATTTGCATTAAAGCCTACAATAGCTAAAACAGCCGGTATGATCCACGAACGAAGCAACGCAGCTATCTTTGGTGCAACATTGATAATCCCAATGGTAAAAGGAATAGGAGCATTGTTTTTCCATTTTTCATATTCAGCACAATCGGCAATAAGTGCAGGAATTAGAGATATCGCGCAACCATGGCATAAACGGTAAATCATTAGAACTGCAAAAGCGACTGGTATATTAAAGCCAAGATATTTGCATAAGATCTCCAAAAATCCTACTAAGAGCATTGCAACTATTACAACTGCTCTTGAAGAGAATCTTTTTGTGATACCAGCACTTAAATATGAGCCAATTAACTGTATGATACCGCCAAAGAATAAATAATAAATTTGCAAAACTTCGTTTTGAGCTATATAAGTAAAGTAATATACTACAGAAGCTACCAGAATATTGTAGCTCAAATAGCGAAGACAGTCCGCTAATATAATTGCCAGTATGTTTGTGTTTTTGATTGCTACAGTAAACATTTCACGAAAAGTAATTTTTTCTTCTTCTATTTCTACTGGTTCATTATCAGCTATATCGCCTGTTAGCTCATATCCTCGTGTCATCCTCACCTCAAACCAGTAAGTCAGTGTCATAAATACACAAAGTGTGAATGCCAACAAAGTATAGCTATATGTAGCTCCAACCCACACTGCAAAAACACCTGCCAACGGTTTGCCTAAATAAGAATTGAATATATTTGCAATTGACATATATAAGCCTCGCCTAGTTGAAATCATTGTACGCTCTTCAGCATTGTTTGCGATATGATTAACAAGCGAATCATGTGCAATAACTGCAAGACTGTATACTTGATCGAACATTACCGTACCTATGATAACAATAATTGCTGAAATGAGCTGCGATGAACTTAGTCTGCTGAATTCTAAAGCGAAAAAAATGCCGGCGAGAGGCGGCATTATAACCATCCAGCTTCTGAGGCGCCCCCACCTCATGGGTTTAGATTTCACTATAACAGCCCCATAAAACGGGGTCAGTATAATATTTGCAATAGCACTTATACTTCCTATTAACGCAACTGTCCCTAGTGAAAACTTAGCTATATTAGTACAAAAAAACGTAAAGAAGAGAAGTTCAACATTATTAGCAAGCGTAAATCCAAAATTAGCAATACCATAACCATACTTGATAGTTTTCGTTAAAGGTTTTTTCATTTCTTCCTCCACAATTCTAGAATGCAGAAAACAAGATCTAAATTAGATCTTATTTTCTGTATATATTTTTAAATATGGATAATTATTGTTTTGCTGCTTTTCTTGCTACAATTTCAGCTCTATAAGCTATGAGATGTTCTGGTGTGAGTTTATAGAAGAATGTAAGTGCAAGACCGCCTAATAATCTAAAGCAGGCTGGGATAAGAGCAAATAACATTAAAATATTGGTTTTCATTTCTATTGAAGCTTGAGCAGCAGGTATTTTATTATTGAATGATATTGCTATTAGCATAGCCGGAAGAAACCAGCCGTTAAACAAAGTACCTAATTGAGCAGAAACTGAGTACATGCTGGATGTAAATCCTGGAACAAATAACCCTGTCTTCCACTCGCCGTATACAACGGAGTCTGTGTAAAGAGTAAAAAACATTGAAAATCCGAAACCTTGAAAGAAACGATAAAGCAAAAGTAATGGAAAGGCAACGGCTATATTAAAACCGAATAAGTAAACCATCAATAAGCTTGCTGCGATCATGAATTCTGCGAGTATAATTTTAAACTTTGATGACATATTGGTTAACTGACCGCTCACTAATGCGCCGACTGTCTGTAGAATTCCCCCGAAAAGAGTAAATACTGCCATAAGCGGGAAGTTACTTACAACATAGGTAAAGAAATAAGCGGTAGTGCCCATTAACATCAGGTTACCTGCAAAACGTGAAAAGTCGGCAAAAACAAGTGTCATAAGACTAGGATTTTTGAACAGACATGCCAACATAAGCTTTATTGGCGCCCTTTCTTTTGTCGACGATTCAACAGCGCCATTTTTCAGATTAGCTCCTTCGTAGCCTTTGCTGAGCCAAATCGTATACCACGTTGTCAATAAATAAAACAAACCAACAATTGTTGCCATTAAGGTGTAACTAGCAGTCTTTGAAATATAAAGACTCAAAAAAGCAACCAGCGGTATGCTTGTATAAGAAGTAATGATCCCTGCTGCGCCTATTGCAGTTGCACGATGACCGGCTAACATGCCACGTTCTTTAGGGTCATCGGTAAAAATGTTCACCAGCGCTGCGTGTGAATTAGAAGACAAGGAGGATGCATAATTACCGACTATGTAAGCAATTATTATGAAGATTGCTGCAATATAATTATCGGCAAAAAGTCGCGTGAATTTTAGCACAAATCCGATTGCTGCGAGAGGTGCGAAAATCACCATAAAACTTCTGTGACGGCCCCATTTCATCGCTGGTGTGCCTGAAATAATAATTCCTGTAAAAAATGTCAAAAATGCTAGCACGGTTGTTGATATTCCGGTGATCATAAGCACTACTGGTGTCGGGAACATCATAACATTTGTCAGGGTGAATACTAACATTAAGTTCGCAGTGTTGTTCATAGTTGTGTTAAATAGGTCGGTTACACCATAGGTATATTTGACAAGTTTAGATAATGGTTTATTTTCCATTTTTTTCCTCCTCTTAATGTATTCTTTCGCAGTTTGCAGTATTCTAAAACCATTGATTTCACTAAATTTCTTAGCATTTTATTTTGTTGAAAAGGCATCCGACTTAATAACTAAGCTCTCTCACTTTAGATAGCTCATACGCCTATTGTATTTTCATGATACATTATGTTGGCTTCGGAAAAACCGTTATCACAAGGATCTATGTACTTGGGGAGAAATATTCTATGTCTGCTTATTTCAAGGGCAAGCTGGCATAACTACAGTGAGAAACTTGAGTAATAATTATTTGCTTCGAATGGCTTTAGTGATAGCTTCTGTTGCAGAACAAAGGATGCGCATATCATTTAAAACCGTTACATATCTAAATCCTTGTTCAATTCTCTTCAGAGTTTGATCGGCTCCATCGCAAACAATACCAGGAATAACGCCGGCATTCTGACATGCCTGCAATACATGCTGTACAGCCTCAACCATTTCAGGTGCACCGGATTTTCCGACACATCCCATAGATAAAGATAAATCACCAAGTCCAATAAAGACTACATCAAGATTCGGAACCTTAACAATTTCTTCGATATTGTCAACGCCTTTCTTGGTTTCACACATGCATACTGTCATAGTCTCACTATTAGCAGTACTCTTATAATCTGGAACATGGCCCCATCTAGCACCCCTTCCACTTGAAGATCCTCTTACGCCCATAGGTTCATATTTGCATGCAGCAACAAGCTTTGCTGCCATTTCTGCAGTTTCAATCATAGGTGCTTGAATCCCATCGATTCCATTATCAAGATAACGACCAATCAATTTTTGATCATAATCAGTAACTCTAACAATAGTAGTTATATCGTGAGCCATTGCAGCACGGCTCATATTAATCACAGACTCAAAATTCGCCTCTCCATGTTCGGTGTCAATGATGATAAAATCAAGTCCTCCTATAGCAACGACTTCGGCGATTGTCGGTGCGCCTATGCTCAAGAATCCTCCAAGAGCATAACTTCCATTCTTAAGCGTTTCCTTTAACTTGTTCTTCATTTATAAAACGTCCTCTCATATTTGATACCTTACCTGCCCATAGATTCTTCCAGTGTCTTAACTGTCGCTAATCCTGATAATTTTTTTACAACACCCACCATCTCATCAGTAGCTGCTGCAATTTCCTCGGTAGCAGCAGACTGACTATCTGAAGTAACGCTGGTTTGATGTATTTGCTGCCCTATTGTCCCAATTGCTTTTTTCATTTCCAACAATGCCCTTGCTATTTTCTCCGCTGAATCCTTGCTTAAGTGTGCCAGTTTGCCCATCTCATTGGCCACTATGCTGAAGCCTCTTCCTGCCTCTCCGGCCCTTGCAGCCTCGATAGCTGCGTTTAATGCCAGCAAATTTGATTGAGAGGAAATATTTTTTATTGCTTCAATGATGTAGTCTATCTCGTTTATTTTGTCCTCGGTCTTCTCGGAAAAGCTGACAGTTTCCTTTATAAATGAGGCCAAATGCTGTGAATTGGTCGCGACCTCCTCAGTTGCAGCATTGAGCTGTTCCATTGAGTTTAAAAGCGAACTAGAGATATCCTCAATTTGTGCTTCTGTTTCCTGGCTTTTTGCAAATACAACAACTGCAACAACCTCACCCTTATCGTTAAATACCGGTGTATTGACACCTTTTGCACGTACACCCAGCACTTCTTTGGACATTGTTGCTGAAATGGTTTTTTTGTATTCCTTCATTTTTCGAAAAATTCCATTGCCGTCAGCAATGGTATCCCCAGCTTTGAAAGTGCCTTTAAACTTATCGGTGCCCACCATTGCAATAGCTTTCATCTCATTTAAGTCAAGAACCGTTATTCGGAGGTCTTCCTGAGAAATCTCTATAAAATGCGGTAGTGCTTCTATAAATACTTTTAAATTCTCTTCTTTCAATACGATCACATCCAATCAACAAATTATTCAACTTGCCTTCATAGAGTAGCACACTAATGGAAATATAACTTGCCTTCAACAGCCATGTATAGATATGTAGCCTTGTTGATAAATCGCAAATAAGATTGCCTCTTATCCATATGCTTTAAAAGGCATGTCCACTTTTTAGCAATGCTAAAGGAGATAGTTGACACAAGCGATGGGAGTTTCTACCTGAACTGAGTAAAATTCTAATATGCCATCCTGCAAAGGGACTTTTACAAATAGCAATCAAGCTATAGAGCAAAAGTCCCTTTAATTATGTTACTTAAAACTATTTTACCTTTTTATGTACAAATTCATTTCTTGCCGGAGTGAATATATCGATATTTATAATATTTTTGAGCGACTCACTGGCATCATATTTGTGTAACACATTAGGGGGAATCACAACATATGAACCGTCATGCATGGGATAACTTTCGCCTTCAACAATTACTGCTCCGCCACCTTCCATTATGAGCATGATCTGCTCATGTTCATGCTTGTGCATTGGTCTTTCTTTTCCCATCCCAGGCTTAACAGTGATATAATTTACCGCTATGGTGCAGTCGGTTCCGGGAATTCCAAATTTTCTTGCATGTGGTGAAGTTTGCGACCATTCTAAATCTCCTGTTCCGTCAAACCAGTTTCCAATAACTAAATCTTTTTTATCCATTTTTATACCCTCCAAATTTAGCATTTTTAGATTCCAAGCAACATACTTGGTGTTTCTTTCATCATCTTGCAGATAGCTTTTTCACTGAGTTCGTGTTCTTTCGAAAGAATTTCTATGTTTTTGAGAAGTCTTTCGACCGGTGAGCCTGCACCCTTTTGACCAGAATCGGTATCGAGCACAAGCTGGTTCAAGGATACATTCTTTAATATTTCTCCTAGAGAGACCACCGGCTCAGGTTTGCGGAATACGCTGCCGCACAGCTCAATAAACGCGCCTAGTTTACTCCATTCGATGATCTGTTCAATACTAGCATTTACTGTAAAGAATGGGTGATTCACGAGAATTTTTTTGACACCAACCTTAACTGCCTGACGGACAAGGGCATCTACCTCTTGGGCGCTGCCGTGACCGGTGTACAAAATCAAATCGGGCTTAGTTGCTAAGTATGCCAGCAACTCTTTCACTTCAGGTATCACTTCACCTCTGTCGTTCAAATAATAAACAGGCTTCTCAGGTATAGTATTATTGCCCGCTCCGGCGAAATGCTTGCCCTGATGAGAATCAATATGTTGCTTTGATGATACTGTAGGCATACAAACAAATTTTGCACCCATATTATACGCCGCATCAACCGCATTCAGGTTAAATAGTCCCACAGAGTTGTTGAGACAAAGACCGCCAAATACCTTTACGGTATTGTTCCCTAAATGTTTTTCCGAGATAATTGTGCCGAACGTGGTTGGAAAATAATGATCTTTAACTACAAAAGCTTTATACTTTGCTTCCTTTGCTAATTTCAGCATTTCCGCAACATCTACTGAACGTTCGGCAACAGATGGTCCGGCATGGATATGAAGATCTACTACACCTTCCAAAATATGATCCATTTGCCAACCTCCTCTTATATTTTTGATTTAGTTTAAGAATACAAAAGGTTCATTCTTTTGTCAAGTATTTTTTATCAAATATAGTTGATATACTTTTTTGTATATGATATTAACCTTTCGCCCCCTCAAATGAAAACCCACTTGTAGCAATGGTTTATACGTATTCCAGATTCAATTTAATCCATGTAACCTGTGCAAAATTGATATGCCACAGCAATTGTAAGAGAAACAAAAGGAAAAGACTGTTAAACAGGCTATAAAGTTTCTTGTTACCCAAGGTCTGATACAAGCTTCCGACATTTCCTTCCAAGAATCTAAGGCTTAATTTTTTTGAGAGACCTTTGAAGTCCTTAGTTAAGGTCGCCCATTTTTCCCAACTTAGGGGTATCTTTCACGCTACATCCTCTGCTTATTTTATCCCATATAAAAAAAAGAAATCTGATAAATAGCAGATGCTATGTCAGATTTCCTTAAGTTTATGATGTTGGGTCTAGCCGGCGGTTATGATTTTAAATTAGAACTATATTTTCTTGTTTTCTATCTTTTAGCTTCAAACTGTCTTAATAGCTTAACAAACAATTCAGGAACCTTTGCCATATTTTCAGGAGTTTCAACGAATGAAATTCTGAATTGTGTGCTTCCTGGATTCTGCTCTCCTTTGATAACATTATAGAAACCCTTCATCGGTGCTACCAGTAGCGTTGTTTCAACTCCATCAATGTTAACAGATCCTTCCTGCGCACAGTATAAAACGAAGTCAATTGCATCGAATCCAGGTTTTACTACATTTCTAACGTCAATTACTGAGTATATGGATGCATCAGGGCTAGAAACAATTAAACCAGGTTCCTGCTCCTTCAGACCGTTATATACCTTCAATATTAGTCCTTTGTAGTACTCTCGAATATTCTTGCACCATTCAGCAATCTGTTCTTTCGTTTCATGTGCCAAAGCACCAAATATATACTGACCGATTACATTAGCACAAAGGTTTGCGGTATATTCAGCTATAGAACGGTTGTTGAATTCAGCACTGTCTGTAATCAAAGCGCCGATTCTTAAACCACAAGCATTCCATACCTTTGAAGCAGTCTCAATACTGATTCTTCTGCCTTCAATGCCAGGTACTTCTGCATCTGTGACTCCCCAGATACTTACAAGCTTAGCGCCTTCTTCATAGACGAGTTCACGATAAGCTTCATCACTGACCATCCACATATTATATTTTACACATAATTTAGCTAGTTCTTTCATTGTTTCAAAGTTATAAAACTGTCCTGTTGGATTATCATATGGTATGACAAGAAGCGCTCCAGGGTTATGCTTCTGAATTGCTTCTTCTATTTTGTCCAGTTCTGGAAGACTAAATTTGCCGGCTTCACTTAAATTACGCTTTACTGTAACTATTTTACGTCCGATTCTTTCTGCAAAAGAAATATAGTTGGTGTAGGCAGGATCAATCACCATAAGGGGACTATCATCTGTACCCGCAGGGCCACAAACACCGATTAACAATAATTCCATAGCAGTAGATCCGCCATCAGTTACCTGAACGAACAATTTGCTTGTATCGAAACCTTCACACTTAAGGATGTTCTTAAATGCATCCTGGCATTCTACAAAACCAGCAGTAGTTGAATATCTTACAACACCCTTTGCAAATGGGCTTTCAGGTGCACCAAGCTCAAACATTCTTTTCATCATAGCAGGATTTGTCGGAAGTGAAACGTTTCCGATACCTACATTGATTACAGCTTCGGGTTTGACTTTGCGCTCCTCATATTTCATTTGTGCAAGTCTGACATCTGATGGAGTTCTTGACTGGAAGTGGGCTGATAGAATTGGTTTACTCATTATTAAAGCTCCTTTTCTAAAAAATATTTTTAGTTTCCAAGCGACATTGCTTGACGTATTTTATGTACATTATTTACTAATATTATTTTAGCACTAATTCATATTCATTTCACTTACTTTTTATAATTTTATGAAAATATAATCCCATACAAAATTTCAAATTCGTATATATAAAGGTATAAGACACACTGTTGGTTCAAACAATATTAAAAGATGATGAGACAGAAATAAGTAGGAAAATGAATATGAACAATCTTGAAAAAGCTATTGATAGAATAAAGGTACTTGAATGTCCTACTGGAGAATTAGAAAATAGAGTGGTAAGTATACTTGAGGATTACGAAGTTGCAAATAGAGATAAAATAACTATAAATAGAGACGAGCAATGGGATAGACAGGGGTTAGAAGCCTATAGTGCTATAATTTCAGGTAATAAAGAGCAACAAATTACAGTACTAGCAAAATCAGGGCTTGATGATTATGTAGCTACAGTTATTGATGTATATATCAATTAGATTTCATTTTCATATTGTAACAAAGTTAGGATGACAAACTTCCTTTGCCGTCCTAACCTTGTTATATATAAAACTAAAGAGCCCCAATAAGAGGCTCTTTAAAGCACAGTGCATGAAATATGGTGCGCAATTATTTTGTCTTTTTCACTTTGTCTTCTGCTTCTTTTATATTCTCCGCAACTCTAAATTTAACGATCCTGCTTATTAACTCATAAGGCATTGGCTTTTTTATAGGAAATTGTACTGACCCTTTTGCTCCTTTATATTCCGATAATTCATCCTTAAATGCATCAATTCCGCTTGGCGCAGGATAGAATCCTATATGATTTTTATGGGCTGCAAAATGCACCAAGTTTCCATGCAACGCAAAAGTAGGCATTTGCCAACTCATCTTTTCTTCTGCATCTGGTGCGGACTCTTTTATAACTTTTCTTAACGTTACAAGTATTTCCTGGACTTCAGGAGGAAAATTTAAAATGTATTCATCAATTGATTTAAAAGTAATTTTATTTTCTTCCATGATTTCTCCTTTTATAAAAGTTGATATTTCACTTAGGTATTATTGCTTAAATATATTCTATAAACTTTTACTTTTCCCTGCAATTTTCTGAAAAGAAGTGTTTAACTGCTTTCAATGTAAGACATTTTGCTTATTATAAATAAACCACTTGATTGCAGTGGATAAATTAGATCTATATCAATAGCATAACAGGAAGAATAGAGCTTTTTATATTATGCTTCTAGCTAGATTCTCACGCCAAATGCCATTGGCATCCTTCCATAGTTAGCACTTATATTCATAAAAATTTTCCTGTTACAGAATTTTTATTAGATATTATCTCAGCAGGAGTACCTATAGCAATTACTTGGCCTCCATCCATTCCACCTTCAGGTCCAAGGTCTATTATCCAGTCAGAGGCTTTTATAACTTGTTGATTATGTTCTACTACAATTACTGTACTTCCTGCATCTATAATTCGGTTTAGAAGCACAAGAAAGTTTTCTACATCAATTGGATGTAATCCTGTTGTTGGTTCATCGATTAGATAAAGATTATTCTTACCCTCGTTATTGATTAATTCTTTGGCAAGCTTTAATCGTTGGCCTTCCCCTCCAGATAAAGTAGTCAATATTTGACCAAGCTCTAAATAATCTAATCCTACATCTTTAAGTAGTTTTAATATCTTTTGAATTTTAGGATGATTATTGAAAACATCCAATGCTTCTTCAATAGACATTCTTAGCACATCTTTTATAGAATATCCCTTATATTTTACAGATAGTACCTCATCATTGAATTGATTTCCATTGCAAACTGGGCAAGTTGCTTCTAAATCCTCGAAAAAAAGCATATTGCTTATGACATATCCAAGCCCTTCACAATTCTCACAACGCCCTCCCTTTGTATTGAACGAAAAGTGCTTCGTGGTTAATGCTTTATCTTTCGCATCCTTTAGCTGTCCAAAAATATTCCTTATCTCATAATAAACTCCGGAATAGGTTGCTACATTTGAACGCTTCATTCTAGTAAGAGGAGATTGCTCTACTGTGATGATCTGGTCAAAAGCTTCGGCCCCTGTAACCTTATTATAATCCGTTTGATTCTTTATATTGGCTTTTGCCAGCACTTCGAATACCAATGTTGATTTTCCAGAACCTGAAACGCCAGTAACACTTGTCAAGCAGCCTTTAGGGAATCCAACGCTGATATTTTTCAAGTTATATAAATTCGCATTTTTTACTTCTATAGCGCCTCCAGTTCTTTGTCGAAATTCTTTAGGATTTTCTATTTTTTTCTTCAGATATAATCCAGTTACAGAAGTATCTTGTCCCTTAAGCTCCTGTAAAGTTCCTTTTCCAATGATTTCTCCACCATATTTGCCGGAACCAGGACCAATGTCTACAATATAGTCAGCCTCTTGCATGATATCTATATCATGTTCAATAACGATAACAGTGTTTTCTAAATCCCTTAAGTCTTTCAATATATTAATAATGCCAATTGTATCTTTTGGATGAAGGCCGATGGTTGGCTCATCCATAATATATATAATCCCTGTCAGATTAGAATCCAAAGTTGCTGCTAATTTTATTCTTTGTGCTTCTCCACCAGATAAAGTCATGGTTTGTCTATCCAGTGAAAGGTAACGAAGCCCCACATTAATAATTCTTTGAATCTTTGTTTTCAAATCTATTAAATAGGATTCTACCACAAGCTTATTTGTACCAATCACAAAGTTTTCAAGCTTTAACAACCATTGATATAATTCCTCCAAGGATAAAGAAACCAGCTCTGGAAGTGGCGTATCCATTACGGTTACACTACGGCTTAATTCATTTAGCCGCTCCCCCCTGCAATCAGGGCAAATATCAGAGTCAAAATAAACATCCAGCTGCTTTGACCCACCTTCCTTTTCTGATAATTTCCTCCAAAGGGTAGAAAATATACCTTCAAATTTGCCCTCCCCCACCGTTTTCGGAGGAACAATATTCGGAAAGATTCTCTTCACTTCATCACTTTCAACACCATAAAGAAGGATTGCTTTTTGACCTTTACTAAAATCTATAACTGGAATATCCGATGCAGCAGTCATATTATAATGTTTAAAAGCATTGTACAAAACTGAAATTTGATAATCTTTATATTTTTGATTCCAGAAATCTATTGCTCCGGCTTCTAGTGATAAATGCTCATGAATTGCATTGTTGTTTATCTTCAATACCTTTCCTAATCCTTGGCATGTTTTGCAAGCACCTTCTCTAGTGTTATATGAAAAATGTGTCCTGGTGAGCTTATCCATTTTATAATTACAATGACTACAATACATATAAACCTTAAAATTGCCCTCAGACTTTTCTACCACTTCCTTGCATTCGGAAGATATTATTTCTCTATTGCAATTGGGACAAATTCTTTTACTTAGTTTTTCATAAATCATCCTAATATCCGTATAAATATCAGTCACTGTGCCAACAGATGAACGTGGATTTTTATTATATTCATTTTGGGTAATGAGAATAGAAGGTGATACATTATGAATAGATTCAACTTTGGGCTTACGAATCCCTTGAAGTCCTATCGCCTCTAAATACTGTCTTTGGCACTCATGAAAAATAGTATCAATGGCTAATGTGGATTTTCCAGAACCAGATAAGCCAGTAAAAACAACAAGTTTATTTCTAGGTATCTCCAATGAAATATCCTTCAAGTTTCCTTCTTTAGCACTTTTAATAATAATATGATTCAATTCACTCCCTCATTTCTATGTTTTAATCAGATATTTTTACTTCAGGCTAGTTTACTCATAAAATATGTATAATACAAAGCTTAATTAAATTATACAACATGAATGCAACTGGAAGACTTTTTAGAGATAATACTCCTATTATTGAATCTTTTTTGAAATAAAGTTTAAACCTATTGTATAATGTTTATAATATCATTTTGGAGGGAGTAAAATGGCAATACGACCCATTGATATCGCGCGCAAATTGGGTATCAGCACTACAACACTAAGAAAATACGAAGAATTTGGTCTGGTACCAACTGTTTCACGCTCTATATCTGGCTATCGAATTTATACCCAAGAGCATATCTCTTATTTTATTTGTGTTAGGGAAATGCTGCCTGGCTTTGCTTTAAATTATATTTCACGGATTTTGAAGGAAGTTATAGCAAAAAAAATAGATTCTGCTTTATGGATGGCTAACAGAGCCCAAGCACATCTATATCAACAAAAAATAATTTCTAAAAAAATAATACTTAACCTAGCCCGAATAGACCAGCAGGAAGAAAAATCTCCAATCATAAACACAAACCATGAGCTGCTGACTATAAATGATGTGAGTAAGGAGACAGGAGTCACATCTGCCACAATTCGGTATTGGGACAAGATAGGCCTTATTTCAGCACAACGCTGCACAGAGAATAACTATCGCATGTTTACCGCTGAACAGGTAAAGCAAATTCTCGCCATATATGCACTAAAATTCACTTTTCAAATCAAGGGCCAGAAACATTTTATTAATCTGATAAAAGAGGAATTAAAGGACTTCGATTATAACGACAGAGATAAAATTTCAGGGATGAAAAGTGACATTGAGAAATATCTAAACAAAGTAAATAGATCTCAAATAAGCGGCATCACCGCTCTTTATTGTTTATGCATTCAAGTAGAAACCAATAACTTTGATAATCAAATTTTATGATACTGGATTGAAGAGAAAAACTATAAGACTGACCCCCTATCCAATATCTTTACTTATATGAAATATACCAATCTGATTTTATCTTGTAGGCGCCTATGATTCCAAAGCAAATCCAAATCAATTTCCTTGCGCTCACCATAGGTTGATACTGAAATATAGTGCCTGCTATTCTTGGGATTTACAAATAAATGGGTTATGGTCATCCAATGCCAGGTATAATCTCTCAACTCCTTCACTGAATGCTTAAGGACTAAAATAGCAACAGGAAGCCTTTGGGATAAGGCTTGGGAAATAAAGTTTATGGCTTCATTCATCGTGATAGCGTTTTCATCTAGAATATGAGGTACCAAAGATACCCCTCTGCTTTGTGAAAAAGACAAAACATTTTCTGAAAACTGCTGG
Organism: Lutispora sp.; assembly: GCA_030834765.1. Classification (GTDB taxonomy): domain Bacteria; phylum Bacillota; class Clostridia; order Lutisporales; family Lutisporaceae; genus JAUQXG01. The sequence continues at coordinate 50 of JAUQXG010000459.1, read as the reverse complement.
GCTGAGGTAAGCCCAAATATTCCTGGTCTTACATATTTACGTACTTCAAT
>JAUQXG010000458.1 GCA_030834765.1 Lutispora sp. | reverse complement strand
AGGTGTTAAAGTTGTAGATAATACAGAATGGTATGTGGCATGCACTGTAAATAAACCATCTTTAGAGGGACTTAAAAAGGGCAGTAAAATTGGTTTAAGACTTAAAAATATGGGAAATGAAAATGTGGATGCGTATATATATAATATTTCTGATATGACAAATGATTCGTCTGTGGTTACAATTAAAATAAATCATAATATTGATGAATTTTATAAGCACAGATATGTTGAGATGGATATCATTAAAAATCAGTTTAAAGGATTTTTAGTACCAACTAAATCATTGGTAGAAAAAGAGGATCTAGTTGGTGTTTATATAATAAAAAGCGGTATAGTTAGGTTTATTCCAGTTAAGATTCTGTTTTCGGATAGCAGCAATGCACTTGTAACGAATCTAGAAAATAATGAAACAACAGTGATAAGTGCTGGGGCATACAAGATTAAGCACTATGATGAAGTAATAACAACAACGAAAAGAGTGAAAGAGAATCAATATATAGTTAATCATTAGATAAAGAAAGCTGGGAGGGACTTTATGAGAGATATAAAAGAAAATATTATTGCGATAAAAGATAATATTAGCATGATATGCAGTAAAAATAATTTGAATGAAAATGATATAACATTGATAGCAGTGACCAAAACAATGAACTGTGAAAATATTAATTATGCAATTGAAAATGGTATAACCGATATTGGAGAGAATAAAGTTCAGGAGGTGATGGATAAGTACGACTTGATCAATAAAAATGTAGATTGGCATCTAATAGGGCATTTACAAACAAATAAAGTCAAGTATATAATTAATAAAGTGAAGTTAATACATTCAGTGGACAGTTTATCCCTAGCTGAAGAAATAAATAAAAGAGCAGCTAAATCAGGGATAATTAAAGATATATTAATACAGGTCAATGTTGCTATGGAAGATACTAAATATGGAATATCAACAGATGAAGTAGATACACTAATAGACCAGATATCTTTGTTTTCCAATGTGAGAATACAAGGCCTGATGACCATAGCTCCATTATTTAATGAAGTCGAGAAAACTAGGCCGATTTTCAGAGCTCTAAGGGAAAAGAAAGATGAAATAATAAAGCGTAATATCCCTAATGTTGAAATGAATTATTTATCTATGGGCATGACTGGCGATTATAATATTGCTATTGAAGAAGGTTCAAATATGATTAGAGTAGGTACTGGAATTTTTGGTAAAAGAAATTATAATATATAACAGGGGGTGTAGGTATGTCATCAAAAATATTGGATAAATTCTTGTATTATATGGGTATAGGTGAAAATGAGGAGCATGAAGAAGAACAAAAAAGTGAGATTGTTAATAAAGCAAATGCATTAGAGGCATTTGACTCTAATAAATTGAAGAAAACCAACGTTGTAGATATTAGAACTGCAACAGCTCCTATGAAAGTGGTGCTTGTGGAGCCAACTGAATTTGAGCAAGTTCAATCAATTTGTGATGATTTAAAAAGTAAAAAACCTTCAGTGATTAATTTTGAGAATATGGACAAGGATACTGCAAGGAGAATGGTAGATTTTATCAGTGGAGCAGTTTATGCATTAAATGGAACCATTCAGAAGATTTCAAATGGTATCGTTATTGTAGCACCTGCCAATGTAGATATTTTAGGTACCATTAAGAATAATTTTGGCAGTGAAGACTTTGATCTTGAGTTTATAAAATGGTTAAAATAAGAAGAATGCGAGTGATTGAATGGAAATATTAATTATTAGATCAATTAGATACTTTTTTGAGTTATTGAACTTATTGATTTTTGTTAGAGTTATTATGTCGTGGTTTCCTAGGAATGGTTATAATAAATTTATCGATATAATTAACCAACTGACAGATCCTATTTTAGAGCCCTTTAGGAAGCTCTCTGAAAGGTTTGGGCTGAATGTTGGCATGATGGATTTATCTCCAATAATAGCGTTGCTATTTTTACAATTTATTGCTGAACCTCTAATCATTCAAGTGGTAAGTATTCTTTTATAGGGAGTGTTGATTTGAAAGATATAAGTTCTATAATTAATAATTATAAGGACTACGAAGATAAACTGCTTGTAAAAAATATTGTTTCTTTCTGCGAGATCTGTGAGAATGAATATTCAATTATTTATACAGATTTCTTAGACCCTAGGCAACAATCTATAGCTTCGTCTATTTGTAAACTTTTTAAGGATATACAGTATGGTTTTGATGGTGGCATAGATGGGGCAGAGAGGCAAATATGCTATATTTCCAGTTCGGATTATGATATTGTACTAAAGATACCAATTGAACTTCTTAAAATATCTTGGAAAGGCGAAAAAAAGCTGAAGCATAGAGACTTTTTAGGTAGCTTAATACATTCAGGAATTAAACGAGAAAAGATTGGTGATATCGTTGTTCAAGATAATTATTCTTATATGGCAGTACATAAAGATATTGCTGAATATATATTGTATAATTTATCTAAAGTCGGCAATACTTCAATATTAGTACGCCAGTGCGAAGAAGATGTTCAAATTGAAAATGACATTAAATATGTTAATTCTACAGTATCATCATTAAGATTAGATTGCATTATTAGTGCTGGCTTCGGAATTTCAAGATCGGAGGCCATAGAGCAAATTAAGGCTTCAAAAGTCTATGTTAATTGGGAATCAGAGTGTTCATCTTCTAGCACTGTTTCAAAGGGAGATACCATTACTTTGAGGGGTAAAGGAAGAATGATACTGGAAGATGTCGGAGGAACAACTAAGAAAGATAGGATTAAGATACTCATAAAAAAGTTTGTGTAAATGGAGGCTATAATTATGCTAACCCCAATGGATATACATAATAAAGAATTTAAAAAAGGGTTTAGAGGCTATAGTGAAGAAGAAGTTGATGAATTTTTAGATAAGATCGTAACTGACTTTGAAAAACTTTATAAAGAGAACAATGAGACGAAAGAAAGAATTGCTATAGTGAATGAAAAAGTTGAAAGCTATTCAAGTATAGAAAAAACTTTACAAAACACTTTAATTGTTGCACAAAGTACTGCTGATGAAGTTTTAAGCAATGCTCGCAAGAAAGCAGAAGCTATCATTTCTGAGGCTCATGAACAAGCAAAAAGAATAATAGATACTGCAAATAATAAGGTTTTAGAGGTTAATACAGAGCATCAAGATCTAAGAAAGCAAGTTCAAATTTTTAAAACAAGATTTAAGACATTGCTGGAATCAGAACTAGAAGCATTGAATCAAGAACTTAAAGATGTATAATGAAGAACTCTTTCATCTACTCAGATGGGAGAGTTCTTTATTATGTATAGTATAGAATAAACAATAAAAGTCTATTATAATAATTTTATAGATCTGTTTCTCATAAAAAAGAATATTTGGAAGTGATGAAATGAAAGAAAAAGTGATTTTTACAGAAGGCTTTTCTAATATATCGATTTATATCTTAGATGTTTCAACAAAGGTATTAATAGTTAGTGATAATAATGTATATAAAGAATATGGACATATATTAGAAAAGGAATTAACAAATAGTATGGAACGTATAGATAAAATCATATTAGAGAGTGGGGAGAAAACAAAAAACTTTGAATCCATATTTAAAATATTTGAGAAAGCAAATTCCATCGGTGTTGATAAAAACTGGGCGTTCATAGCTCTTGGTGGCGGCGTAATAGGTGACTTGTGTGGGTTTGCCGCCTCTACATATAAAAGAGGAGTGAAATTGATTCATATCCCTACCACTTTACTTAGTCAGATTGATAGCTCTATTGGTGGAAAAACCGGAGTCAACTTTGGCAGTTTAAAAAACAATGTAGGAACAATTTATCAAAGTAAATTGACTTGCATCAATATTGGCTGCTTAAAGACACTAGATAAGCATCAATACATAGCAGCTTTTGGAGAATTAGCAAAGTATGCAATTATTTATGGTGGAGAAGTATATGAATCTGTTTTTTGTAAAACAAAAGAGATATTAGAATATAATTATGATACCTTACAAAAAATAATAGGTAAATGTATTCATATAAAACAAGACATAGTAGAAAAGGATTTAGAGGATGTAGGAATTAGGAATATATTAAATCTTGGACATACACTAGGACACGCGCTAGAAAGCAAATCAGATTATGAAGTTTTACATGGGGAAGCGATTCTTCTTGGTCTCTTATATGCATGTAAGGTATCAAAAGCAATAGGATGTTTGAGAGAAGATTTAGATTATGATATAGAGAAGCTTATTAAGTTTCTGAACATTAGATATCCCAAGTCATTGATAGAAACGGACTTGATTAAATATTTTAAAGGTGATAAAAAGTTTATAGACGAAAAGATTAGGTTTGTGCTACCATATGCAATAGGTGATATTAGGATAAAGAGTGTAATATCACAGGATGTTTTGATTTCAGCAATAAATGATTTAGCTCGGGAGGATTACCTATGGATTTAAGATATGTTGGAAGAGAAAATGGCGAAAAAATTTTGGTAAAAGTTAAAGATACTTGTTTTGGTGACGGAGAATTTGTTCTTATTGCAGGTCCTTGCTCTATAGAGAACAAGA
>JAUQXG010000051.1 GCA_030834765.1 Lutispora sp. | reverse complement strand
TTTTGCTCGAACAGTGAAGCCTTTTTAGTTTTCTAAAAACCTCTTCGCTAAGGAATATTTCAAAAGGCAATAATATTTCGCTCTACAAATATGTACCCTCCCAAAGCCTTGTTCTTTTATGAACCCATGATTAGAATAGCCTCTGGAGCATATACCTCAGAGAGCTTCTTCAAACAGGGAAGCAAATAAATGTGTTTAAGTAATAAACTAGGCAGAATGGGGAGTAATTTTATGTAGTGAAATATTATTGCCTTTTGTAAAATACCTTGGTGAAGGTGACTTAGATAAGTGTAATAGTCTTCAACTGTTTGAGCACTGTATTTAAGGAAATTTATTAAACCCATAAATTTCGCAGATAGATAAATTAGCTAAAGCCAAAAACGCGAGTTTTGAAGACTATTACAACGTTCTTAGTCATCAAGCCCTAGGTATTTACAAAAGCAATTGAAATTGAACGTATAAAATTACTCCCCATTCTGCCCGGTGTGTCATGCACTTTGATCCTCAAATCCCCAACGCCCAACCCTAGCATTAGAGATTCTGATTAGAAATTCGCGATTGGTATTCTATAGAAGCTTTCTAAATGTTATAATCATATATAAGACATTGTGAGAGTTTAATCGTATATTGCTATAGGGGGATAGGGATGAAGAAAATATACATAGCTGTTAGTATAGTGATACTGACATTGAGTGGAATAACATTATATAATTATGCTAGGGATGTAAAAAACTCAAAGGAAATAGTGGTTTTAAGCTCCCAAGCCAATTTAGTCTCTATTTCTAAGAGCTTTGATCATATGATATGTGTTGAAGATGTGATGGTAGAGGTAGAGGGATCTGTTTTGAAAGCTAGAAATATTGATGGAAAGATACACTGGAGCCAAAAATTACAGAGCAAAGTCTCTAAAATTATTAGGTCTGGGACGAATATTATCGTTCTTGATAAAGAAAATAGGATTATTTGTCTTAACAAACAAGGTAAAATTTTGTGGCAGTATAAATATGATCAAGTACCTATCGATATCATAGCTGATAAGTTTGGATTTACATTAGTTGAGTATAAGAAAAATGATGTTGCAAATATAGATGTATATGATGCCAAAGGAGTGAAGGCAGGAACTGTTCCTATAGAAAATGGATATATACTTTCCTTTGCTTCATCTGGAACTGATAACTATACAGTTTCACTCCTTGATACATCATCTGATCATATTAAAAGCAAAGTAATAAATTACAATCAAAAAGGCGAGCTTATTTGGGCAGTTAACTTTGACAATAGAATAGTTCCCAGAATCTCTTATGGTCCTAAAGGAAACATATACCTGATTGATGAAACAACCGTTTATAAATATAGAACAGATGGAAAAGAAGTGGGGAAAATAGATTTAGAAGATAAAATTGTTAGCTTTGATTGCAGCACGGAAAACATATATGCTGTACTAAAAGATAAAAATAAATATAAATTAATATTAGTAAATGAAAGTATGAATAAAAAAGAGGTTATAAATATAGGTCAAGCACCTAATGGTTTGTTGGGACTGAAGAATGAAGCAGTATTGTATTATGGAGATAAAATTGAAGGATACGATAAGAATGGCAAAATATCCTTTACTTTTCAAAACACGTCGGATATAAATGACATATACTCAGCTTCAGGGAACGCACTATTTGTTATATCTAATAATAAAATGGAGTTACTCAAATATCAATAGGGGGCTAGCGTATGAATTGGCTTGACAGTGTGATAATAATTGCTTTAGGGTTTGGTGCTATAAATGGACTTAGAAAAGGATTTGTTACTTCAATTGCAAAGCTACTTGGATTTATAGTTTCAATATTCGTCGCAAAAACATATTATTTACTAGCTACAGCTTTTATTATAAAAAATACAGATCTAGAAGATAAGATAATGGAATTTGTATTGAAAAAAGGTGCAGCATCTAGTTTCTTTGATGTACCATTAAGTGCCTTAAAGATGCTTTCTAATGGAGGAGAGCTGTTGACGAATAATATTAACTCCTTTATCGCAGTTTCAATATTGAACGCAATTTCATTGCTGGTAATATTTGTAGGTTGTAGAGTTATATTTGTATTCATAGAGATGTTTTTAAATGGTTTATTTAAACTTCCAGGTCTAAACGATGCCAATAGGGTAGGTGGACTTTTTATAGGCCTGACTATATCAGGTCTAGGATTGCTAGTTTTTTTTGCAATAATAATACCGCTAACCAATATAGGTTCGTGGGAGTTCATGAATAATGCTATACAAACCTCCACTTTATCTAAATATTTTTATTCGTATAATTTTATTTTAAGCTGGATATTAGATAGCGCATTGAATTTTATAACCACCGTGTCACCATGATACACAAATGTTTTACGGTATCCTATGAATGTTCAAAGTGATCCAACTTAATACTTATGCCTTATAGCACAGGATCGGAAATAGAAAATTCTTTTGTTAGTACAGATATCAAATAAGGTTAGGAGTGATAGTCTTTATGGACAGGAAAAATATTTTCCTTGGAGGAATTCTAGTATTTTTAGGAGCTACAATGTTTTTGAAAAACTTTAATATAAATCCTGCAGATACATTTTTGCTTCTGCTAGGGATTTACTTTTTATATTTATATAGCATAAATAAGCAGCAACCTCATTTTATTATAGGAATCATAGCAACTACTGTGAGTGGGATATCAATACTAAATCATATCAATATATTTAATATTGATATTTCAGGAGGAGTATTTTTTATACTTCTTGGGACATTGTTTTTATATCTATACTATAATAAAAGTATGACAGGCTTTATACTACCTGGTTGCTTGCTCCCTAGTGTTGGAATATATACTATTTTAGTAAATAACCTAAATGAGAGATATGCTTGGCCTAGCATATTTTTGCTTCTTGGAAGTGCATTCTTTGTGATATATTTTGTAGAATATATGCATAAGGAAAACTGGCCTTTACTTGCAGGCATATTTTTATTTGGAATGGGTATTCTCTGTTATGCTATGGTTTATGGATTAATAAATATTGACATATCAAAGCTGAATAATCTAATATGGCCAGCTGCATTAATGGGAGTTGGAACAATCATATTGATAAATAATTTAAGAAAAAGGAAATGAGAAAGGAGAGCTAGCATAGCTCTCCTTAGTTATCCTTGTACATTGATCAATGCATTTGATGTATCAGCTATGATATCTAATTTGCTTTGTGATTCCTCATAACACTCATTTTTTACAATTGTAGAGGGTTGGGAGAAAAGATTTTTTTTATCTACTGAATAAATTAGGCCAGGAAGTTTAATATTCACATTACCCATGGTTGTGTGAGCATCTACCATATAGCCATAATCATTGGTAGGGGAAAGTTTTACATCTATTTTTCCGTTTGATGTATATAGACTATATTTGCCGTAACTGTCAGTAAGTTTTTCTATGCCATCTATTTGTATTGAGGCATTGCTTGTTTTGGCTGTGATATTATTCATCTTTGATCTATTAATCTCAATTTTTCCATTGGAGGTTCTAACGGATAAGATAGATACAAGGCAATTTTCAAAATGTATTCTACCATTATCAGACATTGCTTCTATGGTTTGAGCATTTATACCAGTAAGGTCTACTTTTCCATTGGAAG
>JAUQXG010000457.1 GCA_030834765.1 Lutispora sp. | reverse complement strand
TGCTATCACACAGATAATGCTAATATTACTTTGATTGGGGATATGGAAATTGTAGATGATATGGAGATTAAAAAGCAGCTTTGGGTTGATTGGTTTATTAAGCACTTTCCTCTTGGAGTGACAGATCCAAATTACTGCATCTTAAAATTCCAGGCAAAATATATACAAATCTATATAGAAGATAATTTTGAAGAATTCAATATTGATTAATGATAACCTAAATGTGGGATAAGAAAGAGGAAATTTAAATGGAATTTGAAATTACTAAAGAACACAAAAGTGATAGCTCATCCCCCCTCATAATTGAAAAAGAAACAAGAATAAAGTTAGGTGACAGGTCTGATGATGCTGGAAATTGGCCAAATTGGATTTATTGCTACACTTTAGATGGCATTAGTGAGGGGTGGGCTCCTGAACAGATTATTCAAATTGAAGGTGAATATGGAGTTACATTAGAAGATTATTCAGCGAAAGAATTAAGCGTAAAAAAAGGGGAGATAGTCAAAGGAAATAGAGAATTAAACGGTTGGGTCTGGTGCAGCAAGCTAAATGGATCAGAAGAAGGATGGCTACCTAAAGAAAAAATAATTGCTGTAATTCAACATTGAATAATAACGAGGTGAAGTCTTATGCCTATAGATTACACAAATACTAAAATTTCTCAATACGATGAGTTTCTTAAAGCAATTAAGGATGTTGGATTCATGCCCCTATCTAACAATTGCATTCACTTTATTAATCTCTCCGCTTTGACCGAGCTAGAGGAATGGCATACTGGACTAGAATCAGATCCATGGCAATGGCGTATCAAGGTTGAAGCAGATGGTAAGGCAGCATACGCTAAGCTATTTGATAAAAAGCCAGGGTTTATTTCCCTTGAATGGTATCCTGTTTTTCTTGCAGCACGAAGAAAAGGTCGAAGCTTTAGAGAAATATATTCACAAGGTCTTATAAGCAATGATGCCAAAAATATTTACGATTTATTTGAAAATCATGATAATCTGGCCATCTACGAAATAAAAACAATGGCAGGATTCACAAAAGAGACAAATTCAAAATACGAATCAGCGATGTGTGAGCTGCAAATGGGCATGTTTATCACAATAAATGGGACAAAACAAAAAGTCAGTGCAAAAGGAGATACCTACGGCTGGCCTGCTACAGCATACTCTACCGTAGAAAAATGGGCTGGTGAGAAGCTTATAGAAAAAGCCCACTGCATGAATCCCGAAGATGCAATGGCTGAAATTGTAGAACGAATTGCTGAATTTACACAAAGTCCAGACCCTAGAAAGATGAAAAAGTTTGTAGGATTTTAGAAAAGAAGAGGCTATAGCAAATTTTTGTTATAGCCTGTTTTAGTGCATCGGAATGGTCAGTTAAGGGTTTACTTATGATATGTTTTCTGCTGAGTAGTAATCATCTCACTTTATTTTTCTTTTCATTGCCACGTTTAAAATTACCTGTTGCTTTTGCCATAATGAGCTGTGCTTCTTTTGAATCTGCTTTTTCTATTTTAGCTAAAAACTTTTCACTTTCTTTTCCAGTCAGCAGCTTTACTTGCTTTTCATACCAAAATATAAATATCTTATTATCCTTTGATACTTTGTAGGAAAAAAATTCTTCGTCAAGTTTGTTTCGTTTATCTATCTCTCCCAATTCTATGGTCTCCTTTTCATTCAATTCTATTTTTCTTACTTGTTATTCATAATAACAAACTATATAAAATAGGTAGCATAAAAGGAACTGCAAATGTCAGAATAACTCCTGTAATCAGAGTCACCAATCCCAGTTCAGCACCTACGAACTTTGTTACTGGTACAAGCATGGTATCCATATTGCCAGCAGCACCACTTGCAATAGAGCTACCAGCGCTGATTTTTACCAGTAACGGAAGCAAGAGCACGGTAAAAAATTCTCGCATTACATTGACAACAAATCCATAGGTTCCCGCTTCAATTCCGTAAGTCTGTGTCATATATGCTCCTGTTAAACTATAGTAGCTCATTCCACTTGCCGATATCACAGATATATGTAATGGCACCCTAAGAAGGGTTCCTGCTATGAACCCACCTGTGAGGCTCCCTCCTAAAATTGCTATTGAAATATAAATGACTCTAAAACCAAGTATCCTAATGTATTTAAAAACTTTTCTGTTAGACCCGAGGCTTATGCCAACGCTAACATAGAGTATAATCAGAGATCCCATCAGCATATAATCAAGTACAAAGGTGTGGATGTATGATGTAACAAAATAACCAAATATGACACCTATAACGATGCTTATAGGCATAATCCAAATGAGTGGTGAATCTTTATCTTTTTCTTCCTGGGGAATATGAATTTTGCTGTTTATATTTATATTCTCCGAGGAGATTTTTTCCTTCAACTTTTCTAATGGCAGTACAGTTTTTTCTGCAATTACCGTAAATAAGATGCTGAAAATAATTGCACATAAAGAGATAGCAAGACAGTTTAGCCCTATAGAGCCCAAATTTGACATGACTGAATTATTTATGCCTATATTCATTCCAATGGTAAGCATAAGGACAACTAATGCTATATTAATAATTCTATCTATTCTTTTTAGTATCCTTTCCGTCAAATTGCGGATACCTATAAGAAGTCCTACGGCAAGGCATAGAAAAGGCATCCATGTCATTGGACAACACCTCCAGTTTTCCCATATCCCTTTGAAACTTCATGTACTATCATGCAGAATACTTTTATTCTTATTCTTCTAATATCTTTCTTAATATTCCATAAGATATAACATTGCTAATATCTTCTACAAACCTTATATTGTTTTTATTTCCACTTGCTATTCCATTCCTCAATATCACAGGTGTCAAGTCATGATCTAGGGCACCACGATAAGTGGAGAGCACACAGTACTCAGCACAGTATCCAGTAATCACTACTGTATCTATATCATTTTTATTTAGTATTTCTATGACATTTGTCTTGTTAAAGCTATTCCCATATTCCTTATGAATTCGATGCTCTCCATTTTCTGGTTTTAAGCAGTCAATAAATTCAAATCCTTCTGTGCCTGGAACTACGCCATCTTCTTTATCCATATCTTGAACCCATATAATTGGCAATCCTTTTTTTCTGAACAATGGAAGTATCGCATTGATGTATTCGCATGCGTTATCCATTGATTCTAGACTCTCCCCATTATAAAAAGCCTTCTGAAGGTCAATAACCATTAATGCAAGTTTCATTTACTCCACCTTACCTTTCAAATATATCTTTTCTATTTAATCCAATTTTATTTTACTCCATAAATTTTATAATAGTCTT
>JAUQXG010000456.1 GCA_030834765.1 Lutispora sp. | reverse complement strand
CCATTCATATAATATTTAATAATGATATCAAGAGGGATCTGTTTTTTTACTGTTCCTTGATAAAAAATGTCTTTTCCACTTCCGTTCCAGACCAGCATGTCTCCTTCTATATTGGGAACTTCATATCCTCTTATATTCACGATATTTTGCAATATACTGCGATCATAAATTGGGCCATTTGTATCACTGCATTGTATCCAGTCGCTTATTATAATGTCTTTTGGCTTACCAGTATGATCTAATGTAACATATACGGATTCATCTTTTTTCATTGTACCATCACTATATACACTACAAAAAAACATTGCAAATATTAATATAAAGCAAGAAATATTTTTAGCAAAATTATTTGTATTCCATTTATGTTTTATCATATATAACCTTCCTCCTTTTACTTTTCCAATTTATAGTAGTGGCTGCTATAATGCCTTCAAATGCCAAAAGCAATGAAGGAAGTATCAGTATAATTACAGCCATACTAATTAAAGCTCCTCTGGCAATCATCACACATAGTGTCTTGATGATATCCATGCTAGATAGTATTCCCACCATTGCTGTTGCTCCAAAAAAAGTAAAAGAGCTGGTAACTATTGATCCGATAGAGTTTTTTAATGCTTTTCCCATGGCTTCATCTTTGTCCTCCGTAGTTTCTAGCTCCTCTCTAAATCTTCCCGTCAAAAGTATAGCATAGTCAACGGTGGCACCTAGCTGTATACAGCCTATGACTACAGATGCGATAAAAGGAATCGTTGTATTTGTATAATATGGCACAGCCATATTCATCATTATAGCCAGCTCTATGGTGGAAACAAGCAATAACGGTATTATAAAAGAGGTAAACAATATGCCTATTATTATAAAAATTGATAGGATCGATAGTATATTTACATTTCTAAAATCTACATCTGCTATAGTAACTAGATCTCTTGTCAGCGCTCCTTCGCCAGCTACAATTGAATATAGGTCAAACTTTTTTACGATCTCATTTATTATATCAAGCTGATTATTTCCTATCACTGATCCAGATTTATACTCGGTATTAAGTAATATCAAGCTATAGCCTCCGCTTTTAAACATTTTTTTTATATCTTTAGATATAAAACTCTCTGGGATACCAGGTCCTATCATCTTCTCATAGCATATAACATTATCTATCCCATCTACATGCCCTAACTCATCTGCCATTTGAGCTACCTCAAAGGCAGGCAGCTTTGAAGACGTTATGATCATATGAACAGTGGTCATTTTATATTCATTTCTAAGCTTCTCCAGGGCTATAACAGATTCCATTTCTCTAGGCAATGACTCATCTAGATTATAATAAACCTTTGTGTTTCTCTCTCCATATATGGATGGTCCAAGAAGTACGATAAGCAGAATCAGAAAAACTTTATAGTTTCTAGTTACAAATAATGAAAGCTTTTGAAACTTTGGCAAAAGAGTCCTGTGGCATCCTTTTTCTATGAGTGAGTTGAATATCAAAAGCAAGGCCGGCAGTATTGTTACTACAGTTAAAACTCCTATTATTACTCCTTTTGCCATCACGATACCCATATCCCATCCTAAGCCCAGCTTCATGGCACATAAAGAAAGAAAGCCTGCTATTGTAGTAAGTGAACTTCCTGCTATGGATACAAATGTGTTTGATATAGCATTGGCCATTGCTATATTCTTATCTTCTGTTTTTGTTTTTTCTTCCTCAAATCGATGATAAAGAAATATTGAATAGTCCATAGTCACTCCAATTTGCAGAACAATGACAAGTGACTTTGTTATGTAGGATATTTCTCCAATCATCACATTAGTCGCCATATTGTATAATACCGTAAACCCCATAGTTATCAGCAATAATAAGGGAACAAAAGTTGATTCCAAAGTAAAATACATGATTATAATTGCCAGTAGCCCCGCGGCTGCAACATACTTATTGGTTTCAGCAAACATTAAATCTGATGTGTCGTTTAAAAGCACAGGCATGCCGCTTAAATATATATTTGCGGCTTGAGGATGGGCTTTTATTATTGTCCTCATCTGTTTTGTGATTCCAGCCACCTCTTCCGTATCAATTGTAGAAGCTGTAACGATCATCATTGTTGAATTTTTGCTAAAAAAAATCTTGCGAAGATTCTCAGGCAAGATTTTGTTGGGTATGCTTGGGTCTGCTATGTCATCAATCCATAAAACACTTTCAATCCCTTTTATTTGTTTTATTGTTTTCTTAAATGCTAAGATATCTGGTGTTTCCATTGCTTCAAGTATTAAGTAGATATTTGTTCCGTTTGAAAAAACATCATTCAGTATTTCTTGCCCTTTTGTTGAATCTAGGTCTCCTGGGAGATATGATAATATATCATAGTTTACCTCCGTCCTATTCATAAAATATAGGGATGGTATAAGCAAAACCACCGATATAACAATTACCAAAATCCGATTTTTAGCGATTAGCATGCCAAATTTTCTCATTTATGTCATCCCTTCTACACTATGATAAATATTCTTTAAATAACTGAAGCAAATAAGCTGAACTTATTTGCTTCAGTCTACTTGTTATTCTTGGCAAAATAGAAATCATAAATACGCAAAAAATAAAAAAAGAGGAAGATTGTTTTTTACAATCTTCCTCTTAGGAGGGTACTATTAATTTTCAGCAAATGCTGATCTTAGCATAGTTATTGCTGTATAAGCGATTACTATAATTACTAACCATGTTAGTAAGCTTAAAGGTAATGATTTAACGATATAGTAAGCAATGAAAACTCCCACTGCTCCACCAATGGTAAGTGCCATTGAAGCTTTTCTGTCTTGCGCTTCTTCTTTAACAAATTTCATACCAGCTGCTGGCATTAAGAATGCGCATGAACCCATCATGATTGGGAATGCTACTCTTGGGCTCAAACCTAAAGCGTAAACTAGAGCCATGCATGGAGCATATAGTCCAACACCAATTGTCATTAATGCACCAAGTATAAAGTTTACTGCAATACCGATGATAAGTTTTCCGCCAGTTAATCCGATAGCTTCTCCGCCGGAAGGCATCCAGCCCATTTTTCCAGCTAACATAAAGAAGCCAACTACTAGCAATGCACCGCCCATGCCAAGTCTGATTGTTTTTACTGGAAGCTTTGAAACTACACCAGCACCTATTACAGCACCTAATGTGGCTGCAAATAGCATACCTATAAGAGTGATTGGTTCAACGTCTATAGCTGTTATGAATAATAATGCTTCAAGAACAACTGGTACTGTATCTCCAACGTTTAATGTACCTGGAATAAGTTTGTCTTCAACCATTTTCCCTAATTTGAAAAGAGCTGTAGTCGGAGCGAAACTTCCTATACCTAGTGTATCTAAGAAGTTTGTAATGAAGCCTGTTCCAAGTAGTGGCAACCATCCTGTTTTTGAAAGATTGTTTTTGTTTTTCATGAAGTCTGTTACAAAGAAGTAACAAAAAACTGCTGTCAATACCACTAAAATACCTAATACAATTTTAATCATTTATAATTCCTCCTCTTAATAAATAAGATATATATTATTCCAAATTGAAGGAGGCTTTAGCCTACTTCAATAAGAATCCGTATTTAACTGGATCTTCTTCATCTATTACAAAGTGATTAAACCCTGTGATATATGCTGATCCTGTGATTTCTGGTAAAACTGCATTGTATTCTCCAACCTTTGTTTCCCCAAGGATTCTTCCTTTAAAGATCGTTCCTATAATGCTTTCATAAACAAATGGTTCTCCAACCTTTAGCTCACCCTTTGCATGAAGTGTTGCCATCTTCGCGCTTGTTCCTGTTCCGCATGGTGATCTGTCAACTTGTCCTGCTCCGAATACAACAACATTTTGATAAGTTGCTCCAGGAGTTTTAGCTGGTCCCCATACTTCCACTAGGTCAACTGTCTTGATATGTGATTTTTCCGGATGCTGAACTGGTATTTGCTCATTTACGATTTTCATAAAAGCCATGGCTCTTTCAGTAATAACATTTGCATTCTTTGGCTCGATTTCTACTTTTAATTCTGAAGCTTTTACAATAGCAAAGAAGCTTCCTCCAAAGGATATATCAAATGTAACGGTTCCCACTCCTGGAAGTTCTACCTTTACATCTTTCTTGTAAAGGAATGAAGGAACATTTTCTACAGATACTTCTTTTGCCTTGCCGTTTTCTACCTTTACTTTACCTTTTACTAGTCCTGCAGGAGCTTCAAGCATGATTTCTGTGATCGGCTCTACTACTTCAACCATACCTGTTTCAACAGCTACAGAGCAAGCCCCTATGGAACCGTGACCGCACATGTTAAGGTATCCGCCGCCATCCATGAATATGATGCCTAAATCAGCTTCATCCATTGTTGGTGCTGTTATGATGGACCCAAACATATCGTTATGTCCTCTCGGCTCGTGCATAACTGCAGTTCTAAGATAATCCAAATGCTTCTCTAAATACTCTTTCTTCTCAGGCATTGTTTTGCCTGGAATGTTTGGTAGTCCCCCTATTAATATTCTAGTTGGTTCTCCCATTGTATGGGAATCCACAGCATGTATACTTTTTGAAAACTTCATTCTGATTTCCTCCTTTAATATATATGCACATTTTCATAAATTATCAAAATTACCTGCTTTTATTCTGCGTATATTTATTAATCTATGGCATCTTTAAAGATTCCCATTCCTGCATCATTACTCAATAAAGCTGGGTTTTTATATATTTGATAATATTATACCAAGATTTTATTCTGTTGCATAGATGCAATTGTTTACAAATTAACAATCACGAGCATACTTAGCAAGCTATCTTTTATCTGCTTTCTTTCTCATCTTTAATTTAAGCAATGCCACTGCCTTCTTCGCATCAAGCTCTGTTAAATTGTTTTCTCCTACAACCTCTGTTTCAATTCCTTCTATAGACTTATTGAAGTCTACTATTGTATCCATGTATCTGTTTTTCACAACAAACTGAGCTTGTGTGCCTACAAAGCTTAAGCCCACAACTGGAATATCTCTTTTGCCAATCTCTTCTATTGTGTTTGCATAATCAACATGGCTGTTTCCCCAGCCGTCCACTGATATGATAACTCCATCGGCTCTCATTGCCTCAGCCCATGCTGCTGCCCTGGTTCCTACGAAATTCTTATCTTCATTGTCTTGGGGGGTTCCCACTATGATAATTCCAAGCAAATCGATATCATCATCTTTAGAAACTACCTGAAGCAAAGGATCTCTGAAATGATGCAGCGTAGTTTCTTTGGTAGATGGTCCAACGCCCATTTATAACACATCCTTTCTACAAAGCCCATTAAATCCTACTTTTGCTACATAGTGAATTAAATCTGAAAGATTTAATTCAAGATCATTGAAATTGCGGAGCAATTTAATGATCAATGCATCGCACGTATTGCACCATCGCGATATTCATTGGGACTCACAATTATAGGTACATTTCCTATATCTATGATGGAGCGTCCGCCTGCAAAAGCTGATGGCTCTTTTGAAAAAAGTTGTGTGTCATACATAGCACCCTGACCTGCCACCTGCTTTATAATAACTACCTTCTTCTTACCTGATTTTATCTTATCATAAAATTCATATCTTTCGTTACATGTATTTCCATCTAGTCTTTTGACTACATTTCTTATCTGCTGCACAAACTTATCACATGCTCTATGAGCTGCTGTGGGACCTGGCCTAGCATGTCCTTCTCCAGCCTTTAGCACCACATCAAAGGATATGATGATATCTGTATCAGATGGAGTTCCTGCTCTATTTAACACAAGCTGCTCCTTCAGATTGCCTTCAGAGGATCCAAATTCTGCAACCTGTATACCCTCAGAATCAACGCCTGTCAGCATAACATATACACCCGTAAGTGTATGGGTTATTCCTTCTCCAAGGATTCCTAGAACCTTTGCAGATATAGGAATAATATCCATAATAGTGTTGGTCCATCTATCATGATCATTTGGTTTTATGATATTAAGATTTATTGTATCAATTAATTCTTCTTCTTTGATAATATCCTTTATTACACTATTTTGCAAGTATAGACTTTTATCGACAATATCTGTTTTTTCTGAAAATTCTACTTCTGAAATGTGATAGCTCTTAATTACAAGTCTTCTCATTTCAATTTCATCATTTATAGCCATACTCTCATCCCTTTTAAGTTATATTAATTTATGATTAAGGGGATGAGGTATCTCCTCATCCTCTAATCATCTTAATTATTATTAAACTTTTGCGTTATACTCGTATGGTAATGGAACAATCTTGCCTGGTACATCTATCTTTACTAATTGAGTTAATGTGTCTTTGCAGATATTGTATTGCATTTCTTTGTCATTTGGAGCTCCTGCATTTGCTCCCATAGGTACTAGTGGAGCAACTGCTCTAGGAGTACCTGTTTGTTTTACTACTGGTGGAAGAGCAGCAATAATGATTGTTGGTATTCCTGCTTCTTCGATCGCTCTCTGCACAAGCACGGCAGAGCGGTGACAAGTACCTCAGCCAGCAGTTAGTAATACTGCATCTACGCCTTCCTCTTTAAGGATCTTAGCGATAGCCGGACCTGTTTCATTTTTGAATTTGTCTTGGTTTCCGCCGCCGCCCATGAATCCTACATGTACTGGTGCAACTGCCTTTATAAAACCTTCTGCTGCAAGTTCATGTAATCTATCTATTGGGAACATACAATTGATGTCTTTGTTAACATCACCGTTGTCATATCCGCCATGGGATACCATTAAATCACTTGATGGTGTTGTATCTTCTACTAATCTATAAGTGAAATCGCCGGCAAAGTTAAATCTTTTATCGGATTTTTTATGCACGCCAGCTGCTGTAGCAAGAGCAACAACCATGTCTTTTAGCTCTTTTGTTACAGGTGTCCATACTAGCGGAGGAGTAATCGGAACAAATATCTCCGATTGTAATCCTTTTATTATTGTAAGGCTCATTGTTATACCTCCTTATTCCTTCTCTTTTCAATATTGCTAACATATTTTTCATTTGCATCAGGTCCTAGCACTTCAAGAAAACTCATGTTAAAACCTACTTCTTGACCTACCTTGAGTGCATAATCAGTAATCAGCATTCTCATTGGAACTTTCATAAACCCAAGTCTTCCCTTAAGGTCTAAACTAATAGATCCATCATGGACTTCTGTGATTACACCCTCCATATAAATTATCTTATCTCCATATTTCATATAGAAACCTTCCTGCAGCTTGGCTGCAACTAAATAAATTGAAAAAGTTTCACTTATTCAAGCATAAACTCTACTTAAATTCACATTTTTTCATATAGTCCGTTACTTTGTTGAATACTTCTCTTTTCTCTTTTCGCTCATTGGGATTGAATTCTCATTAGGGAGTCTTTCAATCTTTTGGCCTGAGATTTTCTCTATCATTTCAAGATTGGTTTCCTTGACATTTGGATTCCACTTTCTCTCTGATTCTTTTATTCCTTCTCCGCCCATTGCTGATTTAAGCATTCCAAGAGCTCTTATAGCATCTTCAGGGCATAGTGTATTGCATGATAATACTTCGTTTTCGATACCTGCTTCTGATTTGTTGTTATCAACCATCATTGTCATATATTTATTACCAACAACAAGGGCACCTTGAACCGCACAGAAACTCATACCGACTACTGGTATTCCTCTCATACCGATTTGCTCAATATGGCTAGCAAAATCGATGTGGTTGTTTCCGAAACCTTCTGTTGTTACAAAAGCTCC
>JAUQXG010000050.1 GCA_030834765.1 Lutispora sp. | reverse complement strand
CATAAGTGCCTTCTGTACCTATTTTAATCACACCTTCTGCTTTGATTTTTTCAAGCAGATTTGATGCAGTTTCATTTTCTTCTTTAGGGGCCTGGTTTGAAACACTGCAGCCTCCAAGGACCAATACTAACATTGTCATCACTACGGCTATAAGCAAAAATCTTTTTTTCATCTCTTCTTCCTCCTACTAACTTTATTATATTCAGCGGCATATAAATCCAAATCATTTTTCTATAATTCATATATGCTTAATATGCTTTATTCTATTATATACGACTACTCCTACTTTGTGAATAGGAATAGTCGTATATAATTATTTTTTTATGTTTTACGGTATACTAGCTTTTATAATATGGCTTTGTTCAGTGCGTTGTCTAAATCAAATATCAGATCTTCTACATCCTCAATACCAATTGACAATCTGATTAAATCTGGTGCAACGCCCGCTGAAATCTGGTCGCTTTCTGAAAGTTGCGCATGTGTTGTGCTTGCTGGATGTATTACTAGGGATTTCGCATCCGCCACATTCGCCAGCAGCGAAAAAATTTCTAGACTTTCAATGAATTTCTTGCCGTTTTCTACTCCACCTTTTATTCCAAATGTAAATATAGAGCCTGCTCCTTTAGGAAAGTATTTTTTTGATAAAGCATTGTATTTATTTCCTTCAAGCTCAGGATAATTTACCCAGCTTACTGCCGGATGCTTGCTTAAAAACTCTACAATTTTTCTCGCATTGGATACGTGTCTTTCTACTCTTAGGGAGAGTGTTTCAAGCCCTTGTAAGAACAAGAAGGAATTAAATGGACTTATGGCTGCTCCTGTATCTCTCAGAAGCTGTACTCGTGCTTTGAGTATATATGCAAGCGGCCCGAAAGCTTCTACATATTTTATGCCATTATAGCTGGGATCTTCTTCTGTTAGCCCTGGGAACTTTCCACTGGCTCTCCAGTCAAATTTTCCTGAATCAACGATAACACCGCCGATGGAGCTTCCGTGTCCTCCTATGAACTTCGTTGCTGAGTGAACAACGATATCTGCTCCAAATTCAATAGGTTTTATGAGGTATGGTGTTCCAAAGGTATTGTCCACAATAAGTGGTATTCCATTGTCGTGAGCAATTTTCGCCACAGCTTCTATATCGACCAAATTTATTCCAGGGTTTCCTATGGTTTCAATATATAGAGCTTTTGTTTTATCATTTATTGCTGTTCTGAAGTTTTCTGGATCATCAGGGTTCACAAATTTTGTTTTGATTCCAAGCTTTGGCAGTGTTGTGGAAAAAAGATTATGAGTCCCACCATATAGTGTACTTGCAGATACAATCTCATCTCCGCTTTCTGCAATATTCAGAATAGAATAAGTGATTGCCGCCGACCCGGAAGCAACAGCCAAGGCACCAACACCTCCTTCAAGAGCTGCTATTCTTTGCTCAAATACATCACTTGTAGGATTCATAATTCTTGTATAAATATTTCCAAATTCCTTTAATCCAAAAAGATTTGCTGCATGCTCCGTGTTTTTGAATACATAGGAAGTTGTCTGATAGATTGGAACTGCTCTTGATCCTGTGGTGGGATCAGGTGTCTGACCTGCGTGTACCTGCAGTGTATCAAATTTTAATTCTCTTTTACTCATCCTTATCTCTCCTTCTATTTAGGTCTAACAAAATAAAAGCCTCTTTCCTATGAAAGAGGCTTTTACGTATATTTATCCGTAATAATCCTCTCTCATCTTCCAGTACATAGTACTGCTGGAATTGGCACCTTGCGATATAATCGCCGGTTGCCGGGCTTCATTGGGCCAGTCCCTCCGCCTCTCTTGATAAGAGTTTTTATTCCTATTATTCCTATTTGTTTTATTTTTATTATCTTACTCTACTTTTCCTATGTTGTCAATATATATTTAAAAATATTTATAAATTATTTTTTTCTTTACTGATCCTGGAGAGTCTTGTGCTATTTTTATTGTCATGTCTGATAATTCTTTTAAAAGCATCTTCTATGTATTCACTAATTGAATAAGCTTTGATACCACGATGCAAGAGATAATCAGCAGCTTTCCGATCTATCCTGCTTGTCAGGACATATTTGCAATCAGATATAAGCCTTGCAGTGTAATCCAATGTATCTTTGCTGTACTCCCACTGAACACAAGACGGATTATTAACTCTACTTTCAAGAAACCTACAACGATCCTCATCAATCCCGAATATCAAAAACTGCTCCGCTCTTTTGAAAATATGATTGATCACCTTGCCATCACTGCTTGCTACTGCTACCTTATATTCCATACATATCCCTCCTATTATTCTTATTATAAAAAGGTTCTTGCTTTGCTCTCACAAAGCCCACTCACTACATCTTATGGCAATTAACATATATCAACCCATGTCCCCTTAGTCAGTGCCTCCAGCTCATGGGGTGTTATCTTTAATGCTGTAAATCTTGAACCAGCAGCAGGATATACATAGCAAAAATCTATGATGGAAACATCCAGATAAATATCAAGCTCACTTTTTAAACCGAAAGGGCAAAGCCCTCCCACTGGATGACCAGTAACTGCTTCAACTTCATCATGTGCCAGCATTTTAGCTTTGGTCTTGAATTGCTGCCTGAACTTCCTATTATCAATCCTTGCATTACCCTTAGTAACAACTAAAATGTTTCTATCCTTTAGCTGGAATGAAAGTGTTTTTGCTATCATTGCTTCCTCCACTCCTATAGATTTAGCTGCCATCTCTACAGTTGCGCCACTGTCCTCCAATTCAAAGACTGGATCTTCAAGACCTCTATCCAGAAAATACTTTCTTACACTTTCTGTGCTCATCTATATCTCTCCTTATTTCTTATATTTATTTTAACGCATTCATTCTCAAGTGTGGCTTATTCAATCAGCATAACAAAAAACCTCTGCTGAAAAACAGCAGAGGCTAAACTTACTCTATACTATCTTTCAGTCAGTATTTCCAAAAATACTGCTGCAGGATTTGGCACCTCGCATTCATGCAGGTTGCCGGGCTTCATTGGGCCAGTCCCTCCGCCTCTCTTGATAACAATTATTCAATTACCTATAATTCCTATTTAATTTATTAGTGTTCATTCTACTACCTGATTTATTACTTGTCAATAGCTTTTAGTAAATATTTTTACTAAAATATCTATCTCCTCTGTCTGAAAGCACTGTTACGATGATACCGCTTTTTATCTGATTGGCAAGCTTCAGTGATGCTGCTACGCTTGCGCCTGAAGAAGAACCAACAATAAGCCCTTCCTTTGCCGCAAGAGTTTTTACCATTTCAAAAGCTTCCTCATCATTTACCTTGATTGCATCATCCACCAGGCTCATATCCATAGTATTAGGAATAAAGTTATTTCCGATTCCCTCCATCAGATAGCAGCCTTCTTCACCTCCACCCATTGTAGAGCCAACTGGATCGGCTAATACGGCTTTCATTTCTTTTATGTT
>JAUQXG010000049.1 GCA_030834765.1 Lutispora sp. | reverse complement strand
AATACTGTAATCCACATGTATATAGTAATATTTCAGGCTGCCACTGCTGTTTTCGTAATCACTTATCCAGTAGCTATTGACTTGATAGCTATATTTACTTCTATCAGGGAAGCTTTCTTCTCCCTCAAAAAACTCTAAGGTTTCCAGCCCTATGTTTACAGTTTTACTAAAACTGAAATTACCGTTCCAGTTAAATGCTTGTCCTGATATTGCTATTGGAATGTATCTATCCCAGTAATATTTTTGTACCTCTCTAGTTCCTGCATTGCTTTTCTTTTCATTAACAATATGAATTTTAGGCTCAACATCAAGTGGAAGTACCTGGGCTTTCATCACATCAATGGCAGCCTGAAGGTTATCATAGTCTGATTGTGCGTAATCTGTTACAACTACCAAGTCCATAGGTATTATTTTTTTGATTTCAAAGTCGATTGTAGGAGCTACATTTCTAACGTCACATATTTTTTGTGTATCGACTTTACTGCTGAATGTGTCTGCTCTTTTATAATCTTGTGGATTCAGAAATTCTATAATTGTTTCGCTATCTGGTATATCTTCCATGGTCATAGCTTCAAATTTGTATTTTGCTATTTCAGTTCTGCTTACCTTCAGCTCGAATTTTGTTGGATTACTTGTGCCTCTAGTGTATATGTCAAAGTTATTTGCTATCTGGTCGTAAGGCATATCTACAGGCTGCCATGTAGTTCCATTTACGCTATAATACCAGGCCTCATTATCAAAGTTATTATCATTATTGGTGTCATATCCATAAAACATTACTGTTTTTCCGATTATATCGCCATCATTTGACTTACTTGTGTTGCTTACAACTATGGTTGCTTTGTTTTCATCATTAGGATCACGAAGTACAACGGATGGTACTGAAAAGTCAGCCACAGGAGCCAAATCTGGCTGTATTGTGAAATCGTCTGTAATTTCTCCGCCGAATCCGTTAGGTACAGTTAAGTCAAAATATGTATTCCAAACTCTTAAAAAGCCTGGTTTTGGACCAGCATTTTTAAATATTACATCTTTATCTCTCCCTGAGAAAGTGCCCTTGTATTTCATATCAGGAATATTAAAGATCCATTCATTACGACTATGATCTATCGGGTAATATTTTGGAGACCATGAAGATCCTGCGCTTATATTTACTTTTCTATTTTCTTTGAGAATACCCGTTGGTGTTATTTTCGCCACTGGAATAGGCGGTAATATCTCTATATAAGCTCTATCTGTGCCTGTAGCCCCTCCATTATCTATAACGGTTAAATCTAAACGCCCATTGTTTTCATAATCAAACCATATATAACCCTCTTTTTTATCCGATAGCGTGCATCCAGTATATTCATTGTCATATTTCCAATCGTATGCACTAATTGTTCCATCACTGTCATAACTGCGTTTACCTGAAATATGAAATTCTTCTCCAGCATACACCCACTCAGGGGCATCTATTATTGCAACTGGAGGTTTATTATATAAGCTTCCATCACCCTTGTATAAAAATATAACCTCTTTGAATGGCTGTGCTGCACTCAGTTCAATCATTTGTGGACTTGGTGTTTCTAAGGTGTATTTATCAGGAGCAGGGGCTGCATCTATTTGATGTATTCCATATTCTAATCCGCTGTATATGGAAGAAGGCATTATATCTGCATTTGTTACTTTGTCTTTGTAATATGCTATTATGGTTCCTGCCTCTATAGTCTCTACTTGTTTTTGATAGTAGAAGTATACTTCCTTGCTTGAATCAAAGACAGTTACTTTTACTTGTTGTGGGCTTTGTGATATTAATTTATAGTCGCTAGGTGCTGCTTTTGCATGAATAGTATATGTACCATAGTTTATATCTGTCATTTCTGTAGGT
Organism: Lutispora sp.; assembly: GCA_030834765.1. Classification (GTDB taxonomy): domain Bacteria; phylum Bacillota; class Clostridia; order Lutisporales; family Lutisporaceae; genus JAUQXG01. The sequence continues at coordinate 3,021 of JAUQXG010000049.1, read as the reverse complement.
TCATATAGATCATCATTTGTCGCAATATCACGATAATATACTGTTATATCGCCAGTTTGAGGCAAAACATTGACCCTTACATGAGTGAAGTACCATAGCATATTATCAGGGCCAATTGCTTGCTTAGTACCATTATCAGACCAGTTTGTCCAACCTCCTGTTAGCGTTGTATTATCTCTTACACAAAGATAAAAATCCCATGTGCCTAGCTCTGTCATTGTCCAGCTTGTTGGCAGAGAGCTATATTCTTTAATTACGCTTTTACCGTCATTAGTCCTACAATATACCTGGAAGTCATACCTGTCTAAGCTTCCACTTCCCTTTTTGCTTTGATTGGTTATATTGACGGTTTCCCCTAGCCTTGCTTCCAATACTTCGGTTGGTTGTTCTATTGTATTCCCTTGATCGGCACTTACAGAAGAACCGGAAGGGTTGGTAATTTTAAATCCTGATGTAGGTTTTTGTGCCTTTGGTAATCCTAAAACTTTTCCCCAATTAACTTCTCTATAATCATCATAGGTTGATGCATATATATTTCCAAAAGAAAAACTGCTAATAACAAATGTTATCAGCAGTATCATTGACACTATTCTTTTCATATTCATTTTTCCTCCTGTTGTAGTATTGTTACAGGCACTTTATATTCTTTTGTTTTCTCACCTTTTTTTATGGTCACTTTGTATTCAAAAGTCATTCCTAGCTTTGCTGTAAAGGATTTCTTCATTGCTTTATCCGCATAGTATGGTTCTTTCCGTATAAGCATCATATAGCCCTTATTATTATCTAAATCTTCCCCAGTTTGCCATGTCGCACGATCTACTTCAAACGGTGGCCCCCATAACCCAGTAGTCCAATGCTTATTAATTTGAGGATAATTTACGCATTCTGCCATAAAGCTATAATCCTTATCATATTCAGCATGATTTTTTATATAGACCTCTACATAATATAATTTATCATTAATATTTCTAACCTCAAATTCAGGCTCTATAAACTTATTTGCTTTAGCTTCTGCTATCATTTTATTCCTATATACTGCTGGATTTTCCTTGTATTCTAGTATTCTAGCAATAATAGTAGCTGCTTCAGCTTTTGTAGTAAGTCCTCCTGGTACAAATAGGATATTACTGTTTTGCTCTATCCCTTTTATTAAATATTCTTCATATGCCTTGGTGATGAGTCCATTATCTATATCAGGAAAGGATTTATAATTTGTAGATGGTTCTAGCTTCAAAGTTCTAGCCATCATGATGGTCATTTGCTCTCTTGTGATCGGCACGTCTCCCCAAAAACTTTCTCCCCACTCTTCAGGAATGATAGCCCCTTCTTTGATTGCTGTCTCTATATTCTTTCTAGCCCAATATGTATCATAATTTAGATCTTTAAATGTATTTCCATCAATAAGCTTGTACCCCATAACCTTAGCAAGCAAGGTTACAAATTCACCTCTGGTTATTTCTCTCTTTGGTTCATACATAGACTTTGTATCACCTGTTATGATTTTTTTATCATATAGGCTTTGTATTTCTTTTTCAGCCCAGTGATCCTTTATATCTTTCAAACCTGCTGGAGCTGCTGCATATGTAGTTGCTATACCCATGGTCATAATAACTATCAAAAGGAATGTTATTAATCTCTTCATTACTGCTCCTCCTGTTCTTTACTTTGGAATTTATCTCTTGCGTTTATTGTTGTTCAGAAAATCCTTCATATCTTCTAAATCACTAAAGCCCATTTGTTCAGCTTGTCTTTTTGCTGTTCCTGTCTTTATCTGAACGCCGTCTCCATGATCATGTATATAGGTCTGAAGAAATTGACCGTTACTGTCTGTGCCACTCCATACTTTGTCTCTGATTTTTTGAAGTCCTATTCTTTTTGCTATTTTTTTAATATCTCCTGTTGTAAATCTGTACGGCATTCCAGTATAACCTCCAATGCTTCTTCCTTATTTGCGCATTTAGCAATTTTTCTAAGATAAGGATAATGGTCTTTTCTGTTTTCTATCTGCATATAAAAGTCCATCTTTTCAAGATACAGCATGGCATATTCTATTAAGTTATCAGCTAAATCATAAAGGGCTTCTTCCAATGTGTCACCATCGCCAAACACCATTACTTCATCTAAAGCTACGGTATATCCTAATCCATCCTCATCAGGCTCTATTACAGGATTAAATTTATATGCTTTATCGATAATATCCTCAAAAATTTTTGTGGATATTATCGATACTGTTTCATTATCATTGCTTTTCTGATTGCCTGTAATGATTTCAAAACCTTTTAATGCTTGTCTGAAAACACTTGGAAATTCTTGTTTTGTTGAGCTTATTGATTTTTCTTTAATTATTATATTCATGAATTTCACCCTCTTATAATCATTCATATCCTTATACTCCAATTCCTTTATATTCTTCAGTTATAAGGATATGCTATCTACTTATATTATATACCTTTATGTATCATATGTCCATATAATACTTATGCGAATTCCATATGAGTTCCATATATCTTTTCACTTATTTTTCATATATCTTTTCATTTATTTTTCATGTATCTTTTCACTTATTTTTCATTTATTTTCGTTGATTAAAAAAATAAATTTGGTATAATAATATTAAAGAGACCGCCACAAATGTGGTTGCCTCGCAAAATGTGTTAAGTATTAATTAATCACACTGCAACGGCAATTGCGGTGTGATTGTCTTTTTTGCTATTTTTTCTTTGTAATAATCGCTATTATCAAAGATAGCAAAGCCACTACGAATAATCCGAATGTTAACATTAATATTAACGCTTCATATATATCCACGCTTTACCACCTCCTTAGTAAAAGGAGGCGAACCACACCTGCAACGGTCTCAATATTTATTTTAGCATGTCTTTGTTTTAATTTCATTAAAATAATTTAGAAATACTTCAAATAGTTTTGAATCATATTTTTCTTGTTCTTGTTTCATTGTTTCTATAGCTGTTTCATGATTCATTGCTTGTTTATAGCATCTTTTTTCTATCATAGCACTGT
>JAUQXG010000455.1 GCA_030834765.1 Lutispora sp. | reverse complement strand
CTTCTACTACTACTGCTGCCAAGTCATTCACTTTTTGAGGTGCAGCTCCTATAATCACTGTTCTTGATAATGGACAATGGTATCTTCTGTAATTTCCTGCAATCTCTACAAGAACTGTATCACCATTTCTATATGGCTCATCAGTCCAACTGAGATGTGGTGTTGAAGTTCTTATACCGCTAGGCATGAGTGGGACGATGGAAGCATAGTCTCCGCCATATTCTTTTGTACCGCTTATTTGTGCATGGTATACATTTGCCGCTGCATCACATTGTCTTACGCCTTCACCTATTGAGTCCACAGCCGCCTGCATAGCATTTTCTACAATTCTTGCCGCTTTTCTTATATATCCTATTTCTGAATCTGACTTTATGATTTTCACCCAGTTTACTAAATTTGTACCATCTTTAAATTTCGCATTGGGCAGCCCCAAAACTAATCTTTCCTGACACTTTGCAGTATAATAGTATGTATCCATCTCCGTAGCTATAATTTTATTATCATACCCTTTTTCCTTAATAATGTCGGAGACAAAATCCATTGGATGTTTTATTAATGATTGCACATAGTCATCGGTGTACGCTCTGATATTTTCCTCCGATAGCCATGTTGTAAGCCTCGCCGCATTGCCGTCTTGGCCTCTTCCTACCCATATAGGCTGGTCTTGATCAACCATCACAATCAAGCATTGGTGCACATAGAAGGACCATCCATCAAATCCTGTAATATAATTCATGTTTGCAGGGTCAGTAACAATCAGTACTTCAATGCCATTGTCACTCATTCTTTGTTTTGTTTTGGCCAGTCTCTCCTTATACTCAGCAACTTGAAAATATAAGGTCTCGCTCATTCCTTTACATCTCCCTTTATTATAATTTATGTTTTAGGCGACTGTCTATTGTCGACAATCTTACCTGCGCATATTCTTTAAATTTGGTCACTTTCTATGGTACGTATTTATTAACAGCCTGGATAAATGAAGATATATTAACATTATTTCCAGTTACAATTACTGCAACATTTTCTCCTAAATTTTCAATCTTTCTTCCCAAAAGAGCTCCTACACCTATAGCTGCGGCTCCTTCTACGACCATTCGATGATTTTGCAATATATAGGCCATCCCCTTGGCTATATCCTCTTCAGGTATAAGCACGACTTCATCCATATATTTCTGAACCATAGAAAAGGTATATTGATTATTTGTTCCAATACCACCCAATAAGCTATCTGCCAGCGTATCCACTTCATCCATAACCACTGGTTTTCCTGCCTTAAGGCTATGATACATCACCGCACCTTCTTCCATGGAAACTCCAATAACACGTATGCTAGGGTTGCATGACTTTAATGCCATTGCTACTCCTGAAAGTAATCCTCCTCCAGATAAAGGTATAATCACAGTATCAACATCAGGAATGTCCTCTAGAATTTCCAATCCCATAGTTCCTTGCCCTGCAATCACAAAAGGATCATCAAATGGTTCTACTATGGTATAGCCTTCTTCCTTAGCTTCCTTACGACAATACTCTCCAGCCTCATCTTGGGAATTTCCATTAATTCTAACGGTGGCACCCAAGCGGCGCAAACTATTTATCTTCGCTTCAGGTACTCTTTCGGAAATGAATACATAGGCCGGAATATTCAATTGCTTTGCCACATAGGATACTGCTATGCCATGGTTGCCAGTGGAATAGGTAGCTACCCCCTGTTTCTGCTGCTTTGCAGTCAAGCTAAGTATCTTATTTGCAGCACCTCTAATTTTAAAGGCTCCCATCTCATGAAGGTTTTCCATCTTCAAAAATACATTACTTCCTACTTGCTCAGATATATCCAAAGAATGTATAAGCGGTGTTTTTTTTATAATCTGAGCGCTCCTCTGACGGGCATTCCAAACATCAATAAGTTCTGGAATACCAAGATTTCTTTTATCGTTCCCTACATCATCTGACATCTTTTCACCCCATAATTTTAAAAACAATAGTGTTTATTTTTTTTATTCAAGCAATAAGATTTTTAATACTTACATCTCTTTCATTATTTAGCTGCTGGAAGAAGTGCCACTACATCAACCTCCACTAGGCAGTCTCCTGCTACACCACACTCTACTGTAGTCCGAGCCGGATAAGGCTTACAGAAAAACTGCTGATACACTTCATTATAGCCTGCAAAATCACCCATATTTACCAAACACCCATGGACTTTCACAACATCATCCATAGTGCAGCCCGCAGCAGCAAGTATATTCTGAATGTTTTCCATGACTTGCTTTGTCTGTACTTTGATATCTCCTTCTACCATTTGGTCAGTGCCTGGTCTCTCAGGTGTTTGCCCACTGACAAATACAAAACCTCCAGCAATAAGAGCAGGTGTGTAGGGGCCTGCGGGTATAGGTGAGCATTCCGGATGTACAGCTTTTTTTGTCATGATCATTCAACTCCTTTATTCTAGTTTTAGCTTAATCTAAACTCAGTCGATTATGGTCTAGGAATAGAAAGATCTTTCTTATAGTCATTAAATACTAATCCATAGGAGCTTCTATCACACCACTCTTTAGCTATGGAAGCAAATCTTACTTTTTCTTTCACTAAGAAGTTTAGATGGCTTGGATCTCTCC
>JAUQXG010000454.1 GCA_030834765.1 Lutispora sp. | reverse complement strand
TTTTTGAGATTGAAACGAGGTTTAAATTTCTCAAAAAACAAGTTTCCATTACAACTTGTTTTTTTATACTTATTAATCAACATGATTATTATCCCAAATTATTTATTTTAAATATACCTAGTATATGGATAATGCACAGTATACAATTAGAAAGGATTAGTCGATTATAAACATAATGTGCAGTTCATATCGATCGATAAGTGGCCGAACTAATCTCAAAAAGAAGGAAACTAACCGCAGAACTTAATATCCATTTCAGGAGCTACAACTTTCTGTCTTTGAATATATTGAGGGCTACTATAACTCCAAGAGACCACATGGGACTCTTGGGATGCTCACCCAAAATGAAGTAGAAAATTTATGCTGGGGGGCAAGTCTAAGCCCTGCTCTCTGATAATTTTTATTAAAAAGCGTGTCCATTTTCTTGACTACAATGCATTATCCCAAAACTCATCGGTCTGTACATACTCTACTTCATAATTTCCATCAATTTCGACTTCATCAAATGCATGTTTAAGACTAGCATATGCTTCATCATTATACCAATATACTGTCCATTTTGTATCTCTTCTAACACACTTTTTTATTTTCAATAAATATGGAATATCAACGCTTCCAGCTGACCAACCGATTACTATAACATGTTCTATTTTATTTAAGCTTCTAAAAAATCTACTATGAAAATCAATTATTGAGTTAGTATCTTTTAATATTGCCTCCAGATAATCAGCTATTGCATCCTGAATGCTTGACTCGCCTTCATCATATTCTTCATCTGCTTCCTTAGCCCACTGACGATGTTTCTCACTTTCAGCTTTATTGCAATGTCCCATAATTGGTGAGATGTCCGAAACACTCTCAATGCTGCCATGAATATGTGTAACGTCTTCAATCTGATATACATACTCTAGCACATCAGTATAGTTAAAATTCAAAAAACAGTCTTCATCGTTACCTATTAACTCTTTCTTCCTTGGAATAATGCTACTAGTATCAATCTGCTCAATCCATTCTTTCAGATAATCCTGTAATAAATTTACAAAACCGAACTGTTCTCGCCAATAAACGTCCATTGTGTCGCGAATCCCAATATTTCCTCCATCCAAATCCATGTTATCAAGAATAGAGGAAGAAAAATTAAGCATATCTGTGATATCAGGATGTCCCATCAACTCTTCAAATGCACTCCAAAGATCTTTATTCACAGCTTGGTTCCATCTTTCTTGAGCTTTTATTGTATACCAAGGTTCTGTGTCGTCCAATTGCTGAATGCCATACAATTTTTCAAACTCTATTAAAAATTCAGGGTAATTCTGTTCAAGATATGTTCTAAACTTCCAATAGTCTGTATGGAGTCCATGCGCAACATCAAATCCATTGCCAATAATATACAGTCTTTTCATCTCACCCATATCTCCTCTAAATATCTTCTATACCCTTTCTTCAGCAACACGCATGTTCAGTTTGTTACTATCCCAAAGGCTTCCTACAACAGTGACCGGTTCATCATAGCCCTTTATCTGCCTGTAGCTTATTACTAGAGTGTAACCTGATAAAATGGAAGGTTTTATTTCCTCAAATTTTAAAGTGTTTATTCTATGTCAGCGTAAAAACGTCCTTGCATTATTCCAAATTTAACAATCGAAGGAAATAAATTTTCGCCACAGTTTGCTATTGCAACAACACTGAACGCCCATTCCATTAATTCATCGGGCAACAAATAACACGTGGGAGTATTATTATCCAAAATTGTAATACAAGCTTTTTCCATTTTGCCGAAAAAGCCTACGCTAAGTACGGTGTATTTTTTGCTCTGATTATTTATACATAGTATTTTATGCTTTCTGTAATTGATATAACACTTTGCCCCTTTCTGGTTGTAATAAGCTCCTTCTTCGTCTATTTTTGTTGCTTCAATCGGTAGTTTGTTTTTCATTAGCTCGAATCTGTCATTCAACGCTTGAACAGCCAAAGAATTCAAGTTAATTTGATGCTGCTCTGCGGTGCTTTTATTGTATTGCTCTATATCATCAAACGAGTTAAAATAATTCAGAATACATATTAAGTAAAGAAAATTGTCTGAGTAACATCCACAATACGTTTTGTACCATGTCTTATGTTGGTCTATTATTAACACTTTGAGTTTTTTATAAATATCTAAATGCTCTTGTTTAATCCTAAACCATCTTTTTTTCAAGAATAATAATTTTTCTGTTTCTTTTGTTGACCCGGGCTCAAATGAATTTTGAATTGCTTTTAAAAATGATGAAACTATACCGACAACGAAATCAGTGATTCTCAGCCCCTCATTGTTAACTGAATCGCCTTCTTGGCAATTTTTTAGTCCCTCTGATTGCGCAGATTTTAAGGTTTTCCCATCGCCTTCTCTATCGATAATCAACCAGTAATGATTAATGTTTGTTTCACTCAAGTAATTTTTAAAACCCCAAAAGGCCATTTTGTAATTCCAATCAATGCTAAACTCCGCAGAACTATCTTCGAGAAGAATCAGCGCCTGATCAATTGCCGATGTTTCCATTTCTCTCTTTTGTTCCTTTTGATTTTCATTTTTAATTTCGTTCAAGAATTCTTTCAGCTCATATATGAAAGAGTCATCATTTCGGTAAACTGACTCATATACATTTTGAGGACGATATAAAGAAACCAATTTGGTAATAGAGTACTTTAAACTATCCGCATCTACCAGCAAAGAGTTTTTATAAGAATTAAGCAGTTGAATTATAATATATTCTACTTTATTAAACACACATATGTATAAAAACAAGTCATGATTGATAATGATATCCAACAAATCGCTTATAAAACATAAGTCTTCTTTTCTGAATGAACACAATCCAGAAACATATTTTTTAGGTCTTATAACGGTGCTTTTTAACTCTCCGATTATAGTGAACGCCTTCTTATATTTTTCTTCAAAAGCCAAATAATCGTTCTTAACATCGAAACTGATAAATTCTGAATATCCTACAATACTCGCAACAAAGTTTTCAGCAAAATTATCTGCTGCAAGAGCATCTTTTGTTAATCTTCTGCTATGTTCGGATTCATCGTAGAAAAAAGAATATTCCATTTTTTCTTATATCTCCCTCGTACTTTCTACTTTTGAGTTTCCCATTATTGCTATAACAAATGCATCTTCATTAGACTTCACGTTATTAGCCTAATTGGCATATGGATAATGGGAAGTTAAGTACTGCTTTCAAAATGTCCAGTATGCTCATAACGAGAAGCTTAAAATTGCATAGTAAATAATTATTTATATTGGCGATTATCTGTTTTCATCAAATATAGAAAAAGATTTATAAACTCAGGATATTTGTCCTTGTCGGTTTCAAACCATTTACTAAATATTTCTACAGCTTTTGCTGTATCGAAAACATCTTTTGATGTTGGCAACCCTACAACTAATTGATTACCTACAAAAAGAGCTACAGAACGCTCGGGGTTATTTTCATACTGTGCATTTTTTTCATACACCTTTGTTAAATTTTCAGATACAGTATTTATTTTGTTTAACTGAATGTTAAAGAAGTATATATCAATCACTTTTTCTTGTAGTGCTTTTTCGAGAAAAGCAATTGATTTATCCTTTTCTCCTGACTTCGTATAAGTAAGTGAAAGACGGTCAATAATATCCGAATTTATATAATGTGTAGACACATTTTCTAAAATGTATATTCTGTTATGTAATGGTAGCATACTAAATATTGTGTAAATATTCTCACAACCAAATCTATGCTCAGGAACAAGGAAATACTTTACAAAGATATCCTCAACAATATGAATAGCTTTATTTACGATTATTTGTAAATCATCATCGGTAACTTTACCATCAAAATGTGAACCGTCACTTCCAATTCTAAAAATTTCTTGGATATTCACAGCGATATTTTCGTCATAGTTTTCTTTTAAAATTTTTATTTTTCTGCCCCAGTTAACACCTGCATAATCTTGATTGGGTTTCAGAACAGGGACAATTTTATCTTTTAATAACAAATCAATAATACCTTCAACATACTGCCGTACGTTGTTCGCACGAATTTTAGTTTTCTGATTATCATCCATAAATATTTCAAAGACATCTACAAATTTTTTATTAATAGGTATTAAGGCCAAATTGTTCGTTTCTGTGTTATCCATGTTTTATTTCCTTTCATATCAGATTAAATGTAGATCAACATTATATAAATACTAGGTATTTGGAAAAAAATAATTCAATTTCGCATTATTAGACTAATTGGAATCTGGATAATGGCATATTAAAATAATAAACACTATCTTATTCATAATAATTAACTAAATTTAAGTTCTACTATATACAAATTAATACCTTTATACTATTTTAAAGCTTGAAATATCTTTAAAATTTTCAAGCATATCATCTATTGAATATTCTTTAGTTGAAAAGACATCACTGCCAAAGTAGTCTTTGATATTTTTTAATCTTGCTATAGTAGAAGGGTGAGTCGCATTCTTTGTTGGGAATCCAATATTACATTCAATCAAGTTAAACACCGAAAATACATCTATAAAAAAGAATATTTCAGTTTGAAGAGGATTAATACCAGATTTTGACTTTGATAATAAAAGTAGCCATTTAACAGCTTGGATATCGGCATCAAATTCCATTTGCTGTGTATCATTTTGAGCATAAAATGTATCCCAG
>JAUQXG010000453.1 GCA_030834765.1 Lutispora sp. | reverse complement strand
TTCCTATGTGACAAAGATTAGAACCTTTTACCCATCTTGTCTCAGGCAGACTATTTATAACTTTTACAAAGTATTCATCCTTATAAAAGCTCTTATATATATTTATAAGCTCTTCTGTGGTCAGATTCTTTTTTAAAGATGCATAACAAGTTGATAAGATACCTCTATTCATTGGTACCAGGTGAGGAGTGAAGGACACAACTAAATTTTCTCCTGCTAATTTACTTAATTCCTGCTCGATTTCTGGAGTATGCCGATGTTCTGCTACTCCATAAGCTTTTATAGATTCATTACATTCAGTAAAAAGTGATGCTATATTGGCAGATCTACCTGCTCCAGAGACCCCCGACTTAGCATCAATAATTATGGAATTAATGTCTGCTAAGTCATTTTTTAAAAGTGGTGCTAAGCCCAATATAGTTGCAGTAGGATAGCAGCCAGGATTGGCCACTAGGCTGCACCCTTTTATTTTCTTTCTGTTCAGTTCTGTAAGTCCATAAACAGCATCCCTTAAAAGTGATGGCTGCTCATGCTTCAGCCCATACCAAGATTCATATACCTCTTCTGAATTCAACCTGAAGTCTGCACCCAGATCTATTACTTTTACTCCCAGAATTAAGGCTTTTTCAGTTAATTCAAAAGCATTTCCATGAGGTAATGCGATAAATAGTATGTCTATTTTATTTAGCCTACTTAAAGCTTCATCCATGCTTACACATTTATCCTCTATGAATCCCGTGTAATTTCCATATATTTTGTTAAAATGAATATTTGAATAGCTGTGGGAATTGCAAAATTCTATGCTTATACTTGGATGATTATGCAATATCCAAACCAACTGCTCTCCTGCATATCCTGTTGCGCCAATTATACCTGATTTTATCATTGTCTCACTCCGCTATCTCTAATTTATTATTAAAAATATTATGCAACCAAATAAGAAAAAAAGCAATAAAAATATTGTATAATTATAATAATATGAGTATAATTATACTCATATTCGTAATTGTTTAATCGGAGGATTGCCATGAATAGTGAACAAATCAATAAGTTTACCGGAAAAACCTTTGTAATAAAATACGGTGGGAGCATAATTGATAGTCAGAAGGCCCAGGATACATTTGTTGAAGATCTTTTATTGCTGGCAAGTATGGGAATCAACGTAGTTATCATTCATGGCGGCGGTCCTGAGATATCTAGATGGCTAAGCAAAATAGGAATTAAAAGCACCTTTGTAAAAGGTTTAAGAGCCACGGACAGCATTACAATGGAAATTGTAGAGATGGTGCTATCAGGCAATATAAATAAGAAACTTTCTTCAAAGCTAAGTAGAAATGGACTTAATGCAGTAGGCATAAGCGGGAAGGATAGCAATTTGATTGAAGCAAGGAAAAAATATATTTATGAAGGTGGCAATAAGATAGATATTGGATTTGTGGGTGAGGTAACAAATGTAAATAAAGATGTCATAGTCAATTTTCTTAATTGCAAATTCATTCCTGTTATATCTCCTATAGGCTGTGATACTGAAGGAAATAGCTACAATATAAATGCTGATTATGCGGCGGCCTTCATAAGTGGTGCACTAAAAGCCGAAAAGCTGTTGATCATGACTGACATAGATGGAGTATATACAGATGTTAAAGATCAATCGACTCTACTGCCATCAATTACTATAGATAAAATTAAACAATATATAGAGGAAGGTATTATTACTGGCGGAATGATTCCAAAACTGGAATGTTGTATAGATACATTAAAGAGAGGCACCAAAAGTGTCCATTTGATTGATGGAAGAAAAGAACATAGCTTAATACTTAACATAATCAATAATACTGGAACCAAAATTATAATGGAGAGAGGAGCAAATCAATGTCAAAGGATAATATAATGAATACCTATGGAAGATTTGACGTAGTTTTCGAAAAAGGAGTGGGAAGCCGAGTTTTTGATATGAATGGAAAAGAATATATAGACTTTGCTTCCGGAGTAGCAGTAAATTGCTTGGGACATTGTCATCCGGCAATAATTAATGCAATAACTGAGCAGAGCAATAAGCTTATCCATATATCAAATTACTATTGGAACACGCCAAATATCTTATTAGCTGAAAAACTAATAAATAATTCTGATCATAACAAGGTGTTTTTTTGTAACAGCGGTACGGAAGCAACAGAAGTAGCATTAAAAGTAGCAAGAAAATATGGAAGATTAAAAGGTAATGATAGTAAAAATATTATACTTTATATGAGCAATTCCTTTCACGGAAGAACCATGGGGGCGCTTTCGGTAACGGGGCAGCCGAGATATCAGAAGGATTTTTTACCTTTAATCAGTGGAGTAAAACAAATAGAGTTCAATGATATTAAGGATTTAAAGGATAACTTCTATGAAGATGTTTGCGGTGTAATAATTGAGCCTATTCAAGGGGAAGGCGGGATAAATGCTGCAACAACTGAGTTTTTAAAAGAAGCTAGAAAGCTATGTGATAAATATGACAGCTTGCTTATATTTGATGAAATACAATGTGGAATAGGCAGATTAGGAAGCCTTTTTGCTTACAAAAAATTTGGTGTGATACCTGATGTAATTTCTATAGCTAAAGCTTTAGGGGGAGGATTTCCTATAGGAGCTTGCATAACGAACGAAAGGGCTTCTGCAGCCTTAGTACCTGGAGATCATGGAAGTACATTTGGCGGGAATCCACTTGGATGTGCCGTTGCTTTAGCTATTTTGAATCAGTTAGTGGATGGAGGGGTTATCGCTTCGGTAGAAGAAAAAAGTGCATATTTAAAAAGTAAATTGTTGGAATTAAAAGAAAGGTATGGAATAATCGATGAAGTAAGGGGTATGGGTTTACTGATGGGAATAAAAATAAAGGATGCAAAGGCTTTTGTAAATTTGTGCTTCGTTGAAGGCTTACTCTTGGTGACTGCTGGAGCAGATGTCGTAAGGATATTGCCTCCCCTCAATGTTTCAAAAGAAGATATTGATGCAGCAATAAATATTCTTGAAGTAGTAATGAGTGAAATTAAGGAGTAAGGTGGTGCCAACTTGAATATTAGGAAAACCATAGAAGAAAACATTGGAGTAATAAAGGAGCTTAGAAATAAGCTTCACCTAAACCCTGAGTTATCTTATCAAGAATATAAAACTCAGAAGATTATATGTGATTTTTTTAAGGACTTAGGCATATCAACGGAAAGTCTATTTGAAACCGGTGTTGTTGCTACTTTAAACGATGGAGATCATTGCATAGCAGTAAGAGCAGATATGGATGCTATTTCAGTAAATGGGATATCTCATGCCTGCGGGCATGATTATCATATGGCTATCGCTTCGGGAGTTGCTTTAGTGCTTAAAAAGCTAGGGATTGATAAGTGTGTAAAGTTTATATTTCAGCCTGCTGAAGAGGCTGACGGGGGAGCTATGCCGATGATACAAAGAGGTGTGCTTGAAAACCCTAAGGTTGTGGGCATAATTGGATTTCATGTATGGCCTGAGGTTAAAGTAGGCTCTATAGAGGTATCTGCTGGTCCCTCAATGGCTTCTACAGATGACTTTCGGATAATATTCAAAGGAAAAGGAGGTCATGCAGCGATGCCCCACCTTTGCAAAAATCCACTATATCCTGCTATGGATTTTATTCAAACGATGAATATTAAGGCTAAGATAGAAAGCAATCCTTTAGATTCTCATATCATTGCTTTTTCTTCGGTACAGTGCGGCAGTGCGACTAATGTAATAGCTGATGAGTGTATATTGCTTGGAACTGCCAGAACCTTTAACAATAGCCTAAGAAACAAGATACACCACGATATTTTAAAAACTTCGGATCTCTGTGCAGAAGAATATGGATGCACTGTAGAAACAAGATATAATTTTCATTACCCTCCTCTGGTGAGTGATGATGTGCTTACTAATCATTTTATAGAACAAACTAAAAAGCTTATTGGAGATCACAATGTATTGCATCTTGAGAGGACGTTTGCATCCGAAGACTTCGCGTTTTTTGCTGAGGAAGTCCCTGCAGTACATTTTAGACTAGGTATTGCTGATGATGATAAAGGACTTCATTCTTTACATTCAATGGATTTTGATGCTTCTGATGAGGCAATTTACTATGGAATTTATATAATAACAAACTTTATCAAAAATCAGATCGGAATAATGTAATAAACAACAAATTTCTATAATTTATTGTTATGATGGTGTTTTATTTGTTAAGATGAATTAATAACAATAAAGGAGAATGCCTATGGATAGAAAAATAGGAATTATTGCTTCTGATGTGGAGCTTAAGAATAGTATCATGAAGTTATTGGAAAAAGAAGTAAAAAGCGGAGAAATCATTATTGATATTTTAGATCCAGATAATATAACAGAACAAGGTAGAATTTTAAAAGATAAAGGTGCAAAGGCGATCATAGCTAGGAGCGGGGGGTATCGTCATACTGTTGGAAAAGTAAATGTTCCAGTTATAAACCTTAAAATAACTACCTTGGATATTTTGCATGCAATAAAGACTGCAAGCAAGTATAAGAAGGACATTGTGTTGATTATATCAGACTTAGAATATTTTGATTATGACGAATGGAAGGATATGATTAGCGCAAAGATTATTATTGAGCGGTTTTATAAAAAAGAAGATATAGAAACTAGAGTAAAAAAGTATGTTGAGCAAAAAGACAGTGTTGTGATAGTTGGAGGGGGTATCCCTTGCATCTATGCTAAAAGATTGGGTATAGATAATATTCCTATAGGTGCCAGTGATGAATCAATCTATGATGGAGTGGCATATGCTAAGGAATTAATAAATAGTTTGTATGAACAAAATTATAAAAATGAAGTTTTGAAAACGACACTAGATGGCGTACATGATGCTGTTGTTGAAATAAATCAAGAAGGAAATATCATGTTGTTTAATGAAAGAGCAGAGGAATTATTAAATAAGCATAGTGGAGATGTAATAGACAAGAAATTAGTAGATGTTTGCCCAGAGCTTGATTTTGTGATGGAAGTTTTAGAAAGTAAGGTGAATAAATATAATGAAATAAAAAAATTAAAAAGAATCACCATTACGGCAAATACCTCTATATTGAGTGTAGATGGACATATTCATGGAGTTCTGTGTTCTTTTCAAGATATAACACGACTTCAAAGCTTGGAGAAAAAGATAAGATATGAATTAAATAAAAAGGGACTTGTTGCCAAATATAGATTTGAAGATATTATTGTGAATGATCCTGCTATGAAGAATACGGTTGCAAAAGCAATAAAGATAGGATTAAGTGATAGCACTGTGTTGATTTATGGAGAAAGTGGAACAGGAAAGGAGATGATTGCACAAAGTATTCATAATATAGGCAGCAGAAAAGATGAACCCTTTGTAGCAGTCAATTGCGCAGCTCTTTCAGAGAATCTTTTAGAAAGTGAGCTTTTCGGATATGAAGAGGGAGCGTTTACTGGAGCTAGAAAAGGTGGTAAACCCGGACTATTTGAACTTGCTCATAAAGGAACTATATTTTTAGATGAAATAAATAGTGTATCTCCTAATTTACAAGCAAAGCTGTTGCGTGTTTTAGAAGAAAAAGAAATAATGAGGATAGGATCAGATTATATCATTCCGTTAGATGTTAGAATTATTGCTGCTGCAAACGAAGAATTAAAGAGAATGGTTGAGGAGAGAACCTTTAGAAGCGATTTATTCTATCGAATCAGTATTCTGGAGATCAATATTCCACCCCTTAGGAAGCGGAAAAAAGACATCATTCCATTGTTTAAGTATTATGTAAAGAGATTATCAGAAAAATCTGATGTGCCAGAAATAAATAGTGAAATAGAGGAACGAATAATGAGCTATTCTTGGCCAGGTAATGTAAGGGAATTAAAAAATGTTGCCCAAAGATATCTGATTTTTAATGAAATAGATTTACATGAAAATCAAATCATAAAGGATAAAAAAGAACTCATTCATGCTGATAGTAAAATTGATTGCGATAAAGTGGTGGATTTAAGAGAAATCAATCGATTTGTAGAAGAAAAAATAATAGAAATGCTCTCAAATCAAGGAATGACTAAGACGGAAATAGCAAAAAAGCTTGGCATAAGCAGAACGGCTTTGTGGAAAAAGACCAAATCATAATTTAGAGAGTTAAACTATATTTTATAGATGGATATTCAATTGATTTTTCTTTAATTGAAACAGATAATATGAAGTGTAAATAAAAGCTAACATGATGTTAATATAACGAAACGTTTATTAAATGATCTATAATGAAATACCTGGAAAACATAGGCTTTAGGCCTATGTTTTTTTGGCATGTTATTTGCTACATATTACTATGATGAAGTAATATAAAAAGTTTCAAAATTAATTGTCTGTATTAGCAGTTCAATAAGTAATACCTAAATATGAATAGGAGTGAAAGCATGAAAAAGTTACTAACAGGAAACGAAGCAATTGCTCGTGGGGCATGGGAAGCAGGTGTGAAATATGCTTCTGCATACCCAGGCACACCAAGTACAGAAATACTTGAAAATACGGCACTGTACAAAGAAGACATTTTGGCAGAGTGGGCGCCAAATGAAAAAGTTGCACTAGAAGCAGCTATGGGTGCATCTATGGCTGGAGCTAGATCATTTGCAGCTATGAAGCATGTAGGAGTGAATGTTGCAGCAGATCCTCTGTTTACTTATGCTTATATGGGTGTTAACGGAGGCATGGTTTTAATAACTGCTGATGAACCAGGACAACACTCCTCTCAAAATGAACAAGACAATCGTAATTATGCAAAGTTTGCTAAAATCGCTATGTTTGAGCCTTCTGATAGCCAAGAATCAAAAGATATGATGAAAACTGCCTTTGAAATTAGCGAAAGGTTTGATACGCCTGTTTTATTAAGAACCACGACAAGAGTCTGTCACTCAAAAGGAATTGTTCAATGCTATGATAGAGAAGAAGTAGGAATTAAAGAATATGTGAAGGATATTAAAAAGAATGTAACAGTTCCAGCTCATGCAAGAGGTTTAAGGGTTAAAGTAGAAGAAAGACTCCAAAAGCTATTAGCGTTTTCTAATAGTACAGAATTAAATTTTATAAAATGGAATGATACAAAGGTCGGAGTCATTACGTCAGGTGGCTGTTACGATTATGCAAAGGAAGTATTTGGAGATACGGTATCCTATTTAAAATTAGGATTTACGAATCCTCTTCCAACTGAAAAGCTTAAAGAGTTTTGCAGTAAGGTTGAAAAGGTATATATTATAGAAGAAAATGATCCATACATTGAAGAACAAGTTAGAATTTTGGGTTTTGATTGTTATGGAAAGAATCTTTTCCCTGCTTATGGAGAGCTGACACCAGATGTCATAAGAAAGACAGTATATGGGAAAACCAATTCAATCATTGAATATGATAAAAGCAAAGTTGTTCCAAGACCACCAACACTATGTGCAGGATGTCCTCATAGAGGCTTTTTCTATGAGCTTGGAAAGAGAAAAAATGTTATGGTATCAGGTGATATAGGATGCTATACTCTAGCATTTGCTGAACCATATAATGCAATGGACCACAACATATGTATGGGGGCAAGCATGAGTGCTGGTCATGGAGCACAGCAAGTATTTAATATGAAAGAGAATAACAAAATGCGAGTTGTTTCTGTACTTGGGGACTCAACGTTCTTCCATACAGGGATGAATTCACTTTTAGATGTAGCCTACAACGGAAGCAACACTGTTAATATCATCTTGGATAATCGTATTACAGGAATGACAGGACATCAAGAAAATCCTGGCACAGGGTATACGCTGCAAGGAAAAGAAACAAAGGAAGTAGATATAGAAAAGGTA
>JAUQXG010000452.1 GCA_030834765.1 Lutispora sp. | reverse complement strand
AAAGTAAATAGCAGGTCCGTTTCAGCCCTTGCTGATTTAAGAGGATATAGGTCCAAAGGGGATAATATTATTCCAGTAGAAATAAGTGGAGTACCTCAAGGAATTGATATTTTATCCAAATCAAGTGATAATATAAGAATTCGATTAGAACCATATATTACTGCTCAACTACCTGTCACGGTCAACATTACAGGCAATCCTGCACAAGGAATGGCAGCATTAAATGCATTATCAAATCCTACAGAGGTAGTGATTAGAGGGGCTGAATCTCTAGTCAACTCTGTTAAGACTATTGCAGTAGATATTGATATTGCAAATGTAAGCACGGAGATTAAAAAGAAGATTCCTATTAAAATATTAAATAGCAGTGGAAAAGAAGTCCTTCATGTTGATGCCACTCCTAAAATCGTTGAGATCAGTGTACCTGTGGAAAATATTAAACGTGTGCCAATCAATATAGATTTAGTTGGTAATCCTGATTCGGGATACCTTATAAATGGAGTTTTGATTTCTCCTACAGAGATTTATATTACTGGTAAAAAAGAGATTATTGATAGTATAAGCTTTATAAAAACGGAGAAAATTGATATAAGTAATGCCACGGCAAGCATTGCTAAGGCTGTTAAGCTTATACTTCCAGAAGGCATACAGCTGGCAAACCCAACAGAAGTGATCAATGCAAATATAAAGGTGGAAAAACAAGTTGAGAAAAGGATAAATACAGATCGTATCGAGTTGAGAAATATACCTGAAGATTTAGAGATTGAAAATATAGATAAAAACATTTCAGTATTAATAAGAGGTGCGGAGAGTATCGTTGATGCAGCGCCTAATAATCTTATATTTTATATTGATTTCAAGGATGCCGTTGAGGGGAGCAATACCCTCAATCTACACCGTGAAAAAACAGCAGGTATAGATATTATAGAAGCAACGCCTTCTCAATTTAATATTGTGCTGAAGAAAAAGACCCAATGATAGATATTCCGGAGGAATCTTGATGTTGTTAGAAATAAGAAATTTGAGACAAAATATAAATGATGATGAGCCATTAGAAGCATTGGTAGCAAAGATGCTGTCCTCAAAAAAAATAAAGTTATCAGAAAGAGAAGTAAAAATCAGAAGAATTTTAAAAAAATCTGTAGATGCAAGAAAAAAAGATCATATTCAATTTCTATTTTCTGTTTTAATTGAATTAGAGGCAACCAAAGGTGATAGATATAAGACGTTTGCAGACAATAAAGATATATTCATTTATGAAGAGGGCGAAGAAGCCAAAAAAGAATTTGGCACACGAAAAATGAATAATAGGCCAATTATTATAGGCAGCGGACCGGCAGGATTATTTGCCGGTTTCGTTTTAGCTCAAAATGGGTATAAGCCTTTGATACTTGAAAGAGGAAAAGATGTAGACAGCAGGACATCAGATATAAGCAAGCTTTTTAAACAAGGAAGTTTTTCTCCTGAGTCAAATATACAGTTTGGTGAAGGAGGAGCAGGAACTTTCTCCGATGGAAAGCTGACTACAAGGATAAAAGATAGGCGATGCGATATGGTGCTGGATAATTTCGTTCAATTGGGAGCACCAGAAGAAATTCAATACATGAATAAGCCTCATATTGGTACTGATGTATTGAAAACAGTGGTAAAAAATATGAGGAATAAGATTATTGAGCTAGGTGGAGACGTCAGGTTTGTATCGAAAGTCACGGACATTATAGTAGAAGCAGGAGAAGCGAAGGCGGTTATTGTCAATGGAGTGGAAAGAATTGATTCTAATATTATCATAGCAGCCCTTGGGCATAGTGCCAGAGATACCTATCACATGCTTTTTCAAAGGGGAATACAAATGATTGCAAAGCCCTTTTCCATTGGAGTGAGAGTAGAGCATTTGCAAAGCATGATAGACGAAGCCCAATATGGTAAATTTGCAGCCCATCCAAAGCTTGGGGCCGCTGATTATCAACTCTCATATAAAAGCGAGAAAACGGGAAGAACAGCATATAGCTTTTGCATGTGCCCAGGAGGCATGGTAGTTGCTGCTGCATCGGAGCCAGAGATGGTTGTGACAAATGGGATGAGTGAATATAAAAGAGATAGACAAAATGCCAATAGTGCATTGGTAGTTTCTGTTTCTCCTGAGGACTTTGAAAGCAAGCATCCTCTTGCAGGAATAGAATATCAAAGACATTGGGAGAGATTAGCATATAAAGCAGGCGGCGAAAATTATTATGCTCCGATACAACTAGTAGGAGATTTATTGAAAAATGCCCCTTCAAATGAAATAAAAAGCATCAAACCAAGCTATTTACCCGGTGTAACTACAGGAGATTTAAATGAGTGTCTGCCGACCTACGTGATTCATACCATACAGGAAGCATTATCTGATTTTGATAGAAGAATAAAAGGCTTTGCATCAAAGGATGCGCTGCTAATAGGTGTGGAAACAAGAACATCGGCTCCCCTTAGAATCATCAGAAAAGAAAATATGGAGTCAGAAAATATAAA
>JAUQXG010000451.1 GCA_030834765.1 Lutispora sp. | reverse complement strand
AGGCTAGTGCCGCTAGCCTTCTTTATGATTTCTGCCTTTTTTATGTTTCTTATAGGTAAAAAACTCTTTTCTATTGAACAGGGCTGGGTCATTATGGCAGTTTATGGTGCTTTGCCCCTTAATCTAATTTTATCGAGAGCTATTTTGCCCGAAGCTGCCTTATTATGCTTTTTTACAGGAGGCTTTTACTTCTTTATACAATGGTTGGATAATCAAAAATTTATAACCTTACTTCTATCTGCAATATTCACTTCCCTTGCTATTTCACAAAAACTTCCTGCTGCCTTCATAGGTTTGGCTATGATTGGTTTATGTCTTATGAAATTTAAGGCCAAAACCTTTGCAAGATGGGATTTATGGTTATTTGCTGCAATCGCATTACTTCCAAGCTACTTTTATTTTACTTGGTTGCATAAAATTGCCGAGTTTAAGTTTGCAAGCAGAATAGGTTCTTTGCATATAATTCCCAAGTTCCTGACAGCCATTGCAACACCAGCAGCAGCAAAATATTACAGCACGGATTTTATTATGGCTTTTGGATGGCTAGTCCTTATAACCGCTGCTTTGGGACTCATAGCCGTAATAGCAAAAAGAAATTGGGCAGCACTTCTTTGGTCTTTATCTATGATACTAGAAGTAATTCTTATCGTATCTGTTATACGCTTTAGGTATTATTTAGCATTGTTTACACCTATTGTTGCAATATTGTCTGGAATGTTCATAGGTTCTATCTGGAATAAGTTCAGATGGGCGTATCTAGTCAGTCTAGCTCTGGTAGTAGTTATTTTTTATAACAGCAATGTGATAAATAAGGATTATTTCAAACAGGAGGAATGGATTAAAGAAGCTGTAGAGGTTATTAATCAAAATACAGAAAAAGGGGACTTGATCGTTGTAAGCAATTTTTCACCTGTAGTCCTTAGTCAAAGTGATAGAAAGGGTTGGAGAGCGAATCTAAAATACTATGACTATATTCCTCAGAATATAACTGATGAATTAAACTACTTTATCGACAATGGTGCAAAATATTTTTTGGTATATAAAAATAGGATTCAAGGTGATGACGGAAGTTACCTTAAGTATCTGAAAACAAATTACAAAGGGAATCCTTATGGCGAAGACTTTGTATTATATAAGCTGCAATAATTGTTTTAAGAGGGGAAAATATGAATTATATAAAAAAATCAAGGCTTAGTCTCACTATGTTTATGATATTATGTACTGGCTTAAAGCTTTATTTCTTTTACTGCAATACACTCTTTCCGGAGAATAAAGTACATGCTTTTATATCTACCTCACTTTTATTGATAGTTATTTATTTCCTGATAAATCAAATAATATTTGTCAAAAGTTCTTTTCCTATATTGATTGTACATATGATATTTTCTTTTATATTTCTTTCAGATATTTTATATTTTAAACATTTTCAGACATTCCTTACTTTAAATGACTTAGGAGCATTAGATATGCTGCCCTCAATAATTAGCAGTATTATCAGCTTGTTAGATATAAAGTATCTTTTATTATTTGCAGATTTGCTTTTTTTAATTCCATGGATTTATATATCAAAATGCAATCAAAACACCACCAGGTATACTCATGCATCTACCTTTGCCATTTTGATATTATGCTTTATCACCTTTTTAGATCTTTTCACCATGAAATCCAATAAAGGTATTCAGATTTATGATAATTATGGCCTTATCCATTATCATCTCTCTCAGCCTTTTTGGTATCTTGGCATAGAAAATAGGAGTACAAAAGAAAGGAATATAGACTTGAACCCTCCAGTTGATAACTGGAAACAAGTAGGGAATATAAAATACTTTGGAACAGCCAAAGGTAAAAATGTAATTGTTATCCAAGTGGAAGCCCTTCAAGGTTTTGTCATTCATAGAAAATATAATGGACAAGAACTGACTCCAAACCTTAACAGGCTTATTTCTGAGGACTCTATCTATTTTAATAGATACTATCAGCAGTTAGGTAAAGGCAATACCTCTGATGCCGAATTTGTTACACAAAACTCGGTTTATCCGTCAACAGAAGGCAGCGCATACAAGATGTACAGTAATAACAGTTTTTATGGACTTCCCGCTATTCTTAAAGATAAAGGCTATGAAACAAAGGCTTTCCATGCATACAAGGCAGAATATTGGAACAGAGATGCAATATATCCTTCTCTTGGTTTTGAAGAGTTTTACAGTATGAAGGATTTTATCAAAGATGAGGTTATTGGGTGGGGTGTAAGCGATGAATCCTTTTTCCGTCAATCAGTGAAATACTTGAATAAAACGAAAAAGCCCTTTTATGCATTTCTTGTAACGCTTTCAAGTCATCATCCCTATGAGCTTCCTGATAAATACAAGCACATAAATCTATTGAAGGAGCATGAGGGAACACTTCAGGGAGGGTATTTACAAGCCATTCATTACGCTGACCTTGCACTAGGAAGTCTTATCGATCAGCTGAAGGAAAACAACTTATATGATAATTCAGTCATTGCAATATATGGAGATCACTATTCTATGGGCTGTCTTGATCCTGAGAACAAGGCCTTTATGGAAAAAATCTTAGGCTATGAATATGACTATGATGAAATGTTAAAAGTACCTTTGATCATACACATTCCTGGCTCAGGCATAAAAGAAACAAATTCAGTCACAGGTGGTCAGGTAGATTTTTTACCCACTATGCTTAATCTTCTCGGTATAAAGCAAAATCAAACTAAATATTTCGGTAGAGATCTAAATAATATTAAAAAAGGCTTCGCCTTATCTCTTACCTATATGACACAGGGCTCCTTTGTTGATGATGAAAAAGCATTTGAAATGTCTAAAGATGGTATCTTCGAGAATGGAAGAGCCTGGAGCCTTAGCAGCAGGTCTCCTGTTACCCTTGAAGAATGCAGAACCCAATATGAAAAAGCATTGATAGATATTGAAGAATCAGAATATCTGCTCAAAAACAATTTATTGCTAAAACAAGAATTGAAAGCTAATAACAATATAAAAAAACCTGGATTTATTGCCTATTTAAAACAGATATTGATATATAAATAGGATACTGCCGTACAAATATTTTTACTTGACGACTTCTTTTACTCGACCAACAATTCCGCTTTCAAGCATAACTTTTATTCCATGAGGGTGAGTCTGGGAGTTCGTAAGTATCTTTTGAACAACTCCTTCTGTTCGTTTACCATTAACCTGGTCTTGCTTTTGGACTACAAAAACACGAGCGCCTGGTTTTATATCTATGCGATTATTTCCATTCATCATTTATATCCTCCAGCGTAGCTTATTGATATCATCCCATTTAACATAAAAGCTTATCTTTTCCAAATATATTCCCCAGCTTTATCTATATACCTGATTCTATTTTCAAATACAACTTTAGCAACTCCATCCACATACCCTGATGCTTCATCAAAAGCCGGCTCTATTATAAATTTATCTTCTTTATCTACAAAGCCCCATTTTCCCTTTACTTCTACGGCTATCCTATCTTCTCTTAAAGTATCTATATCATCATATTTAATCGGAATGATTTCTTTTCCGAATTGATTAATTAATCCATATTTGTTTTCCATAGATACTCTTGCAAAACCTTCATAAAAACTATCTGCTTCATCATATTTGGGAGGTATGATCATTTCGCCTTTCTTGTTTATAAAGCCAAACTTATTTTTCGTTTCAACAACTGCTAAGCCTTCTGAGAAATCATAAGCTGAATAATATTTAGGTGAAATAACCAAAGTTCCTTTTTTATCTATGTACCCATAATCATTTCCCCACTGCACTGCCGCTAACCCTTCTGAAAATCTATATGCAGAATCATAATTTGGTTCTATAACCATATTTCCTGTTTTATCTATATAACCTAGCTTTCCTCCAGATTGTACCAATGCAAAGGATTCGCTAAAGTCATATGCATCTAAAAACTGAGGCGTAATGGCTATTTTTCCTTCTTTGTTTATATATCCCCATTTATAATTTACTTTTACGGCAGCAAGTCCTTCGGAAAACTTAAAAGCATCATCATATATTGTATCTATTATTAAATTTCCAGAGCCATCTACATATCCCTTTTTATTGGCACTTTCTACTACAGCTAGCCCTTCGCTAAAATCGTATGCATCATCGAATTTAGCTTCAACGATATGCTGTCCTTTTTTATCTATAAAACCAAACTGTTCTCCAATGCTTATCATGGCAAATTCGCCGTTAAAATCCTCAGCATAATCAAATACAGGTTCAATACATATTGCTCCAGTCTTATCTATAAACCCGTATTTGCCATTCATTTTTATTGGATAAAGCGCCTTCTCTTCTTCCATCATCTTAATCCCCTTCTTTACTTATCAAATAATCCACCTGTTTTACCGCTTTTGATCGCTTTTCTTGTTTCACCAATTCTAGTGTTTGCTCTGGGTATTGGGTTTTTCACTGAACCCTTCTTCTTCTTTTCCTCAATAAGTTTTTTCATCATTTCTATATTTTTATTTTCCATTTTTACCTCTTTCTGCAGCTATGCTGCATAAAAATTAAATTAATAGAGGCGTAGCCTTTTGGCTTTGCCTTTTTCTTCATAAATTATCCTCTGCATTTAAAGATTATTATTCCAATAATCATTACAACTACTCCTAATGGTTTAGTAATATCTAAATGTATCTTTTCTGTACCAAATAGTCCAAATATATCTATAAGCAAGGCAATAACAAGCTGGGCCACTAGCATTATAGACATGGAATATGCTGCCCCAAGCATTGACATAGCTTTCATGGAACTAAAAACAATAATAGCACCAAAAAAACCACCTACTAAATAAAGCTTATTTACTTCACCCATTCTACTAAAGCTTCCATCTCCAGCAAAAAATAAAAGGCTGGCTGAAAGAGTCAATCCTAATAAGTGGACTATAGTTGTAGTTTCCCATATACCGATCTTTTCACTAACTTGATTATTAAAAACTACCTGCAAGCTAACTAAAATACCTGCAACTGTGGCATATATAATACCTAGCATATGAATCCTCCTGAAATCATTTCACCTAATGTATCTCATCCTTCTTCATTTAAGCTTTTCATATCATTTCATTTTTCTAATATGATAATGAAACAAACTTAAAGTTGGAATTTAATGCACATTATATTATACCTTATATGTTCCATTATGTCTCGTCAATTGTTGATAAATCTATACATATATTCTTATAACATTTTGTCACTTAAATATGAGGTAGCCATACTATATATTGTATAAACATAGTAGGAGGTCAACCATGGTAGAGTTTTTATCACAATTTAACATATTAACTGTTGGTATTGTGGCAAGCTTGTTGACGGGTTTAGCAACTTCCGCTGGTGCTTTACCTATCTTTTTCACTACAAACATATCAAGAAAATTCCTAGACATGGCACTTGGAATAGCAGCTGGTGTTATGTTAGCAGCTACTTCTTTTAGTCTTATTATACCTGCAATCGAAAAAGGTGGCGGTGGTATAAAAGGTGCTTCTATAGCCGTTGTAGGAATATTACTTGGAGGAATCTTTCTTGATGTTGTTGACAAGTTTTTCCCAAATACAAACCTTTTATCAAATGCAATGAACGGAAAGGAACTAAGTAATGAAGAAACACTACGCTTTCATAACAGAATGCGAAAGGTATGGCTGTTTGTAATAGCTATAACTGTGCATAATTTCCCTGAAGGTCTTGCAGTTGGAGTAGGTTTCGGAGATGGTGATATCATCAATGGTCTTAGTATTGCAATAGGTATAGGTCTTCAGAACTTACCTGAAGGATTGGCTGTAGCCTTACCTCTAATCAGAGAAAATTTCGGAAAGGGTAAAGCTTTTCTTGTGGCCCTTGGAACAGGTTTAGTAGAGCCCATCGGTGGAATATTAGGAATTTTATTGGTTCAAATAGCTAAGCCACTGCTTCCCTTAGCTCTAGCTTTCGCAGCAGGTGCCATGCTTTTTGTCATAAGCCATGAGATCATCCCTGAAACTCAAACTCATGATGCTCATTCTAAACCTGCTACTTATGCACTTTTAGTTGGTTTTGTTATTATGATGTTTCTTGATAGTACCCTTGGATAAAACTTCTTAAAAAATAAAAGTCTTAATAACTGCCACAGTTTCAGCTATTAAGACTTTAAACATATCAAATAAAATAACTACTTCAATGTATTTACTTGCGCCATATAATCATCTAACTTCTCAAAACTACTGTTTGAGTACTTTCCTAAATATTCACTTAAAGCTTCTGCTGATTTCCCCTTTACAGACCACTTTAATGTAACGATGTCAAACTCAATCTTATTATAATATTCTTTGTAAAATTTGCCTATTGACTTTTGGGCGGTAGTCTTTCCTATGAGTTCAACTTTATCACCTAAGGTTTCTTTCAAGGAAAGAGCCAACATTTCAGCACTTGAGGCTGTGTTTTCATTCACTAAAACAAAAATCTTTTTAAAATTAAATAAGAAAGCATCGGAGTTATAATAATGTTTGGCCTTCATTGTTTCTATAAAGCATATATCCAATTCCTCAGGTATAAGAAGGTCAGCCACCTCTACTGCTTCACTATAATCACCTCTGGCATTATCCCTTATATCTATTACAAGATATTCTTTTTTTCCTAATTTATCTAATGCCTTATAAAATTTTTCACCTGCATTAGTGCCAAAGGAATCCATCTTTATATAAATAGTGTCTCCATTTACGGTCTTGCTTTCAAATTTCATTTTTTTATATGTTGAATAACCAAAGTTACCCTTCATGATATCTGCATATTTAAAGGTTGTATCCTTGTCGCTGGCATTATTTATCGCAGTTTGAAATAGTCCATTTAGTTTTTCTTTAGTAGTATAGCTGCCAAGCAAGATTTCATTTTTCATTCTTTTATATGCTTCTGTGCTTATACTTTGTGAATACAAGTAATTCCTTTCAAAATCACTGATTATAGTCTTCGCATCCTTTTGTACCACAAAACTGAAATAATTATATAGAGAAAATTTATATATAATAAATACTATAAGAATAAACCCTAACAGTATTTCAGTCCTTCTTTTCCTTGCTTTTTTCACCTTTTCATTGGTTTCATTAGATCCTTTCAACATGTTCCCCTCCACAATATCTCTTCCAATTTTTCATCCTTACAATTATATAAGATTTTTGGCAGTATTGCAAAATTTTTTTAAACCCTATTTCTATTATCATAATTATTGCTAAAAAATACCGTTTTTAGTCTCTTCACTCCTTTGTCTTGTATATATTTTAAAAAATAAAAATCAACTTAGTTCATAAGTTGATTTTTAAATAGGTACTTTATTATAAATTATCTTTTATTATCTTAGAACTCTTGCTTTTTCTCTCAAGTTTTTCTCCTCTTCATCTTTAGGTTCTTCAAGAACAATATGATGAGGCATCTTGTTTCCATCTTCATCTACACACACACAAGTTACAAATCCATCTACAAGTA
>JAUQXG010000450.1 GCA_030834765.1 Lutispora sp. | reverse complement strand
TCAATATCTAAAATAATATTCTTACGATTCACTATAAACTACACCATGCATTTTAATTAAGTCCTTGATCACTTCTCCGCCAATTATCATTCCAGCTACTGGCGGTACAAATGATATGCTGGCAGGAATCTGTCTTTTTATTAAACATCTTTTTGTATTTCCAGTGCATACACAGCCTTCCTTGCAAGTAATTACTTCCTCTTGCTTTGGTTTACTTGGGTTTTCTATGGAGAAAAGCACCTTCTGAGAAGAAATGTTCCTCTTTTTCAATTCATGTCTCATGACTCTAGCCAAAGGACATATGCTTGTTTCATAAATATCTGCAATTTTAAATTTTGTAGGATCTACTTTATTGCCTGTTCCCATGCTGCTGATGATATCAATACCTTTTTCCTTGCAATACATGATAAGATCCAATTTTGATGTAACTGTGTCAATTGCATCAATTACATAATCTATATCCTCAGAAATTATTTCTGATATATTTTCTTTTTTGATAAATGTTTTATATGTCTCTACTTCACATTTTGGATTTATTTCTAAAACTCTGTCTTTCATGGCTTCGACTTTGGGTTCTCCGATTGTTTTGAATGTTGCATGAATCTGTCTATTGATGTTAGTGAGACATATTTCATCATCATCTACAAGTATCAGTCTTCCTACTCCTGCTCTCACCAATGCCTCTACTGCAAAGCTTCCAACTCCTCCAATTCCTATAATGGCTACCTTCGCCTTAGATAGCTTTTCTAGGGCCTCTTTCCCTATTAACAGTTCTGTTCTTGAAAATGCATGTTGACTCATGTTTGTTCCCCTTTCTATTTTGGAAGCTTTATCATAAACTCTGTCCCTTGGTTTATTTTGCTGCTTACTTCTATTGTTCCTCTATGCGCATCAACTCTAGCCTTCGCTATAGTAAGGCCAATACCAGAACCGCCGGTAGCTCGTGTTCTTGACTTATCAGCTCTATAAAATCTTTCAAAAATATACTTTATATCTTCATCTGAAATTCCAATGCCGTTATCCTTGATAATTAGTTCGGCTACTTCTTTGCTGCCGGATAAAAGAATTTCCACATTTCCTCCAGGCTGTGTGTATTTCAATGCATTTGTCATAATATTAATTACCACTTGGGATATTTTATCCTTATCTGCAAAAATTATTTGACCTTCGCCCTCAAAATGAATATCGATGTTCTTATTTTTAAAATCATTTTCGAAGTTTAATATACAATTCCTTATTATATCAGATAAATCAAATTCTGTTTTATCTAATATCAAACTTTCATTTTCATATCTTGCTAACTTTTCTAGATCTCCTACCATTCTCCCCAGTCTCATTGTTTCTTCATGACAGCTATCAAGCCTTTTGGTATCCGCTTCCCATATCCCATCTATCATGGCTTCCAAATGACTTTGCAAGGTTGCTAAAGGGGTTCTAAGCTCATGGGCAACATCAGCAGTAAGCCGTTTTCTAAGATTTTCTTGTTTTCCTAAAGAATCTGCCAAATTGTTAATGGCCTGGGTAAGCTGATTTATCTCTATGGTTCCAGACTTCTCAATGCATCTAGCATCATAATATCCATCTGCTATCATCTTGGCTGTATTGATTACTCTGACAATTGGATTGCTTATTCTCTTTGACATAACTGAACCTAATATAAAAGAAATAATCAAAGAAATGATACCAACTCCAATTAATACCATATTTAAAGTATTAATAAAGGCTAAATCCGTATCAGTAAAATAATAAGGACCAAAATATCCGATTTGTGCTGTTCCTACTTGCTTTCCTTCTATGAATATGGGATAGCTTTTTTCTACATATTCACCTTTCCAGTTTGGATATCTACTATACATATTTTCAGACATATGAAAAATCATTCTTTGACACATTCCATTATTATAGCATTGCGCATCCCAAACAGTGTTATTCTTATGATTCATGACTTTTACTATCATTCCCTGCTCCAATGCATTAATTCCTAATCCTTGAATCACATCACTGTGCCAGCTTCCATCGTCCTTATACTGACTTGCTATAGATTGGACAAGGTTTTCATTCTTTGTTTCTTGATTTTGTATAATATATTGCCTAAATTGATTTTCCATAAGTACATTAGACAAAATACTTATTAAGCCTACACAAAGAAGTGCAATAGAAACATATGTTACCGTTAGTTTTGTTCTCAAACTTGATTTCATTTTACTCACCACCAAATCTATAACCTATTCCATGTACTGTCAAAATATACTTAGGTGATTTTGTATCCGTCTCAATTTTCTGCCTTAAATTTTTGATATGACTATCAATTGTTCTATCATAACCTTCGAATTCCATACCAAAAACTGAAGATATTAGCTCATCCCTAGTAAAAATTTTACTAGGATATTTTATAAAAGTCATCAGTATTTTATATTCATTAGGAGTAAGACTTAATATTTGCCCTTCTTTTCTTACTTCATGGTTTAATACATTTATTTTAAGATCATCGTCATAAAAACTAATCATATTAGAAAGGGGCCTCATATCTTCTGCACTTCTCCTTAAAAGGGCTATTGTTCTAGCTACAAGCTGTCTTGGGCTAAAAGGTTTTGTCACATAATCATCAGCCCCTATATCTAAGCCTTCCAGAATATTTGCTTCCTCTGCTTTTGCTGTTAACATGATGATAGGCACCCTGGATTTCTTGCGAATTGTTCTGCAAATATCTTCACCAGAAATATCAGGCAGCATTAAATCTAAAATAATGAGAGAAGGATTAAGCTGCTCAAAGCATTCCATGGCTTCATTTCCAT
>JAUQXG010000449.1 GCA_030834765.1 Lutispora sp. | reverse complement strand
AATAAAATTTCTTTCCTCATCCTTTATACCTCCTAGCTAGCATTATCTGAATAATCATTAATTCAATGAGGACTTGCCAAATTCATAAGTTAGCTCAACATTGCTGCTCGGGCTCACATTACTGCCGCCTACAATGATATTTCTTATCGCTTCTGTTCCTCTGCCAAGAGCCGGTCCTCTGAAGGATACGCTTTGTCCCGGTCGGATATCGTCTGTAGATTGATTGTTATAGCCCGGATTGACGAATTTATAAGACCCTTCAGGCAGCCCTGGTACAAGGTTCGCATTGCTCCATGCACGGCTTATTCTGTCCGTTGGAAGGGAAAATGCAATGTTCCAATCTTTAATGGTTTTATCAGAATTGTTGGTAATTGTCACCTTGTATTCATACTCATAGATGCCGCTTTGCCCATTTTGCCACGAAGCACTGGTCTCATATCGAACACTGATATCATTTTGCTGATCGGGATTTTCTGTACCTGGGTTGTCTCCGCCAAAGGGCACTTGGGATGCCACAGCCTCTACATTAACAGATGTTCCAAATTGATTACCTGCAT
The DNA here is from genome assembly GCA_030834765.1 of Lutispora sp. Classification (GTDB taxonomy): domain Bacteria; phylum Bacillota; class Clostridia; order Lutisporales; family Lutisporaceae; genus JAUQXG01. Next base: position 1,178 of record JAUQXG010000449.1, on the reverse strand, counting down.
AGTTGATATCGGTGTTCCCATTTCCCGGCCACTGTATCTCAACGATATAATCCTTTTCTTGTCCACTTTCTGAAAGCGGAAAACTGCCAAGGACATCAAAGGTACCTGTGCCAGTAACACTCTTCAGTATATTTCCCTCAGCATCCTTCACCATAACCATCAAAGGCTGTATGGCGTTCTTGTTGGCTGAAGCTGCCACTTTAAATGTGAGCTTATAATATAAATCTGTTTCTGTTATAATATGATTTTCAAAATTTTTCACTTTAAATTGCCACTTCACGGTTTCTGTAGGTGCTATTTTTATACCATGTTGAAAAGTATCCGTTCCGCTGCCTACAAATACAAACTCTTTGGCTACAACACTGCCATCTGCTAAGTTATCGATTGAAGTAGTATACATTGCAAGTGTTCCGGCTACCAATGAGCTTGCCATAGTTAAAGCTAATAGTAAAATAAAAATTGCTTTTTTCATAAAATCACCTGCAATCTTTCCTTTATAAAATTGAATTTTGTTTCTTTATGTCTTGTCCCCATTCTATGTCGTTATAATATCATGATGTAAAGTCAGTGTCTAATTGTATATTCATCCACTTTTAGCATGATCTATGAATTTTAAAATTTGTTTGTATGATTTAAAGGTATGAATGATATATATATTCAAATTTATGGATATTTTTATAAAAATTACATTGCTGTCAGATAGGGAAGTGTAAAATATTTTTGAGACTTTATTTTATATTTATATTTTCCTCAAGCTTTCTGATAAAATCATGGCTTCTTTTTTGCATTTTCATAGGACCGATAAATGACATAAAGTTCCTAATCTGTTTCAGTCCATTGGCTACAAAAACAGATTTGTTATGTCAATAGTAAAGGCATTTGTCATTGGATAAATGCCTTTTTTCATATAGCGGATATCGGATGGCTTTTATTATCTCCTCAAAAAAATAGAAAACTCTTACTCATTTTGTGAGAATAAGAGTTTCAAAAACAATTATATATTGGAAATAGATGAACTGTTTAGATCTAGTAAAGAAACTTGTCCGCTTTTAGAGAACTTAATAATTTTTGGAGTAATATCCTTATAAGCTGTTTCATCGTTCATGTTTATATTATTTTCTAAAATAACACCGCTTGAAAAAATTGTAATTAATCTATCGTTAAAGAACTTTTTATAT
>JAUQXG010000448.1 GCA_030834765.1 Lutispora sp. | reverse complement strand
GGAAGCGGGTATTTTGTATTTATCCATCCTTACTGACCCTACGACTGGGGGCATCACTGCCAGTTTTGCTTTCCAAGGAGATATAATCATTGCTGAACCAGGAGCTTTGATAGGATTTGCAGGAATAAGAGTAATAGAACAGACAATAAATGAGAAGCTGCCTGAAGGTTTTCAAAAGGCAGAGTTTCTTTTACAGCATGGACTCATAGATAAAATAGTAAGAAGAGAGGATATGAAGTCAGTAATAGGTAAGATTTTAGAACTTCATAACAAAGCAGGTGATATGGATGAATCATAATTTAGCAGACTTTGAAAAGCCTTTGTTTGATATGGAACAGAAAATAAAAGAGTTTAAAGAATTGTCTCAAAGCAGTGGAATAGATATGTCAAGGGAAATCCTTATGCTGGAAGAAAAACTTCAAGAATTAAGAAACGATACCTACAAGAATCTTACCCCATGGCAGAAAGTTCAAATCTCGAGAAATAGCAAAAGGCCTAATACCAGATTTTATTTAGATCATGTTTTTTGTGATTTCATAGAGCTTCACGGGGATAGAGCATATAAAGATGATAAAGCCATCATAGGAGGAATAGGGAGCTTAGATGGAGTGCCAGTTACAGTTATCGGCAATCAAAAGGGAATCGACATAAAAGATAATGTAGATAGAAACTTTGGGATGGCCCATCCTGAAGGCTATAGAAAGGCTCTTCGCCTGATGAAGCAGGCGGAAAAGTTCAATAGACCTATCATAACCTTTATTGATACACCTGGTGCATATTGTGGAATAGGAGCGGAAGAAAGAGGGCAAGGAGAAGCAATCGCAACAAATCTGATGGAAATGGCCACTTTAAAAGTTCCTATTATAGCAGTAGTCATAGGAGAAGGCGGCAGCGGAGGAGCATTAGCTTTGGGAGTAGCAGATCATATTATTATGCTTGAACATGCCATATATTCTATACTATCTCCTGAGGGCTTTGCAGCAATTCTATGGAAGGACGGAAAAAGAGCCCAAGAAGCAGCAGGATTCATGAAATTAACGGCTCAGGATCTTTTGGAGTTAAAAATTATAGATAAAATAGTAGGAGAACCATCCGGCGGGGCTCATACAGATGCATTAAAAACTGCACTATCTATTAAAGCAACATTAAGTAAAGAGTTAAATAAGCTAATGAATGTGGACAAAGAGCTATTGATAAATCAAAGATATGATAAATATAGAAAAATAGGTGCCTTTGAGCAGATTTCATAACCTTAGGAGCAGACTCTGGGATCTTTTGTGATATGGCAGACCGGGCTTTGGGAGGGCGATATTTGTTCGCTCAATTAGTATTGCTTTTGACATTTTCTAAGCTCGGATTTTTAGAAAAAGCCCTCTGGAGTATACGCTTCAGAGAGCTTTCTTGCGCTGAGAGCTAATTAAAGTATTTGAATGATACACTAGGCAGGATGGAGATAATTTTATGTAGCGAAATATCATTGCCTTTTGCAAAATACCTTGGTGAAGGCAACTTAGAAAAGCGGAATAGCTTTCAACTGTTTGAGCAGAGTGTTCAAGAAAATTAATTCTATATATAAATTACGTTAATAGATAAATTAGCTAAAACCAATACAATGCGAGTTTT
>JAUQXG010000447.1 GCA_030834765.1 Lutispora sp. | reverse complement strand
TAAGCCGCATGATAACAATGAGTAACAAATATAAAATTAACGAACGAAAAAAGACTATAAACAATAAAATTACCTCGCTTAAAAAAACTTCTTATAAATTTTTTGTGGTATCCATACTAACATTGAGAAAATAAGTATGAATACCACAATTTTATATATTAAGGAAAAAACTTATTTGCTTTGGGAAATATCCGACAATGCTTCGCCTGCTTCATTCTCAAATATTGACTCTACTGCCATATCTCCAATTGAGACGATACCTAATAAACTTCCAGCTTGAACTACAGGAAGTCTTCTGATTTGGTTTTGAGCCATAATATCAGCGGCTTCGTGTACATCCGCATCTGGTGCAACTGAAACGATATTGCGTGTCATGACTTGAGATATGGTTTGCTCGGGACTATCACCCTTTGCGATGCTTCTTAAAACGATATCTCTATCAGTCACTATTCCAACTAGTTTGTTATTTTCAATAACAGGTACTGAACCTACATTAAGTTGTTTCATTATATCTGCTGCTTTTGCAATGGAATCATTAGAATTTAGTGTTGTTACTTTTTTTGTCATGATCTCTTGAATTTTCAATGCAATCATCCTTTCGAATATGAATAGATTATAATTATAGATTATCCAATATATAATAAAATATAATAAAAAGCTGCTTCTAAAAAATAGAAATAGTTTTCTAATGAATCAAATTTTGTGGATTTCAAATAAATTATTTCAAATATGAATATTATTTCTGGATAAACTTCCAATAATATATTCATATTAATGTAAGGAGGAGTTGCAGATGACTTTCAAATTTGAATCAGTATATGGTAAAACATTTAAAACATTCTTATGGTTAATGAGACCTTTTAAGAAGGCAATTATTAAGACGGAATGCAAAGTACATGTATTTATTAATAATCAAGCTTTAAACATGTTAAAAAACGATGGATACGAAGAGGCCTTTGTTTTTTATTCTACATTCAAAAAGGATTTAAACCGAGGAGTGGTTTGGGCAGATCAAGATTTTAGGAGCAGGAACCATTTTTATAATCCTTATACTAGCAGAGGATTATATGGGTGTGAGAGTTCTATGGATTTATTTAGGAAATACTATAAAAAGGCAATAAGCTATTACAGAAAAGGAGAATATGAAAAAGGAATATTTTATTTAGGAGCTGCTGTGCATTTGATTCAGGATTCAACAATACCACAGCATTCTAGCATTCATTTGATGAAGAGCCATAGGAAGTATGAGCAGTGGATTAAGAGAGTACATGATAACTTTTCATATTATGCTATCAATAAAGGAGGCTTATACTTGAATAACCCTTATCAATACATAGTCAGCAATTCAAAGAAATCTTTATCCGTATATAGAAAATATCAGTTTGTTGATAACAGAAGAAATAGATTTAAAATGATAAGTCTAGAATTATTTCCCTTAGCACAGAAGTCTACCGCCGGATGCTTGATAAATTTCTATAACTCTATTGTAAAACCAAATATAAAAAGTGAAAATCCTGCTTGATAACATAGCGGCTCAGCAGGATTTTTATTTTACTGTATAGTTGTTAAATCTAATTTTAATATTCGTACTTCATTGTTTTTTTCTAAGCCATAATCAAAAATAATTAATGTTTCTTTCAATAATAGATTGCTATCAGTAACATCGATTTTAAATATTTCATAGTTAATGTGTTGCAAGATATTTTTAATGCTCATATTTAAATAATGAGGTAAATATATTTGCAAGCTATTGGGATCTTTTAAAAATAGATGAATCTTTTCTTTATATGCATTTCTATAATCCTTAGCTATAGATGAAGGAATGCTGCCATTTTTATTATTTAAGATAAAATCAAATCTAAGTAGCTCTTCAAAGGCAAGATCCTTTCTATGCATAATAGAAACATACTCTAATAATATAATATATAAATCATTAAGGGGTCTTGGTCTATCAAAATAGTTTTTTTTATTC
>JAUQXG010000446.1 GCA_030834765.1 Lutispora sp. | reverse complement strand
TGCTGCGCACCGGCAAAGTAGATGCAGCTCTTTTGCCAGAACCCTTTTCCACTCTTGCTATTAAGGATGGGGGAATTGTCCTTGGAAATGCCAATGATGCAGGAATATATACTTCTGTGACAGCATTTACCCAAGAGTCTATTAGTGCCAAAGCCACAGAAATCAAAGATTTCTTCAAAGCCTATAATGAAGCTGTAGATTATGTAAACAGCACAGCGATATCAGAATATGAGGATATTATTATAAAAACAGTAGGTTACCCTGAAGACATGAAGGGTAAAATTGAGCTTCCTAAGTTTAGAAAAAATATACTTCCTATAGAGGCTGACATTCAATCTGTGATAGATTGGGCAACAAGGAGCAAGCTATTAAAGAAAGATTTAAATCCAAAAGATTTAATGAGCGATATAGGCATTCAATAATTTTCTGGAGGTACCCATGCTTAATATAGAAAATCTCTCTGTAAACTATAAATCCAATAGGAATATGGTACATGCCTTGGGCCCTGTTGCCATGAAGATTGAGACAGGGGATATTATTGCTGTGATAGGACCTTCAGGCTGTGGCAAATCTACACTTTTGCATGTGTTAAGCGGAATAATCAAGGACTATGATGGAATCGTTACTTTAAATGGAACAACATTGAATCCCAAAGTTCATGATATTGGCTTTATCCCTCAAAACTTTGGATTGCTTCCCTGGAAGAATGTGGAGAAGAATTGTCTTCTCTCTCTTAAGATTAAGAAGAGGATAATAGATAGCAAATTAATTGAGAGAATGGAATATATAATGGATAAATTAAATATACAGGATTTAAAGGATAGATATCCAAAAGAACTAAGCGGAGGTCAAAAACAAAGAGTTGCAATCGCCCGAGCTTTTATCATGAACCCAGATTTGCTGCTCATGGATGAACCCTTCTCCGCCTTAGATGCACTTACAAGGGAAGAGGCCCAAGAGCTTTTTATTGATGTATGGAATCAATACAAGCCTACTACAGTTTTTGTTACCCACAGCATTGAAGAAGCTATTTATATGGGAAAAAAGATTGTTATCATGTCCCATTGCCCTGGAGCTATAATAGAAACCATTGACAACCCTCTTTTCAACACAGAGGACCTGAGACAAAATGAGGAATATCTCAAATTGTCATCCTATATTAGGAGCATCAGCAAAAGAGGATGGAAAGTCTGAAAGAAATTACTAAAAAATATAAGGGCGGTGACGGGTCCATGCTAGAGCTTTCATGGGATTTTATGCAACTTAAAGCATGGACATAAGTATGAAAGCTAAAGACAAAATAAAGCTATTTTTACAAGGCTTTTTAATGATCAATGTAATATGGTATCTACTGGCTGTAATCGTTGATATGAGAGTGCTTCCTACTCCACTTGACGTATATATGAATCTTAACAACCTTTATGACAGCAGGCTCCATATTCATATTTTAGTCAGCTTGTACAGAGTGATATTGGGCGTTGGAATATCTCTTGTGCTGGGCATGTTGCTCGGCTTATTAATGGCCTATTCAGAGTCATGGAATAAACTCTTGAATCCCTTGGTTTATTTTACATATCCTATACCGAAGACAGCTTTATTGCCGGTAGTCATGCTGCTTCTGGGCTTAGGGGATTCCTCAAAGGTTACAATTATCGTGTTAATATTGGTATTTCAAGTAATAATTGCTGTAAGAGATGCAGTGCTTCATATATCCCAGGAAACTTACAATCCAATAAAAAGCCTTGGAGCCTCAAAACTTCAAATATTCAGATACATAACATTACCCTCTATATTGCCAGCCATGCTCACAAATTTAAGGCTTTCAATAGGAACGGCTCTTTCCATATTATTTTTTGCCGAGGGATATGGAACACAGTTGGGAATAGGATACTATATACTGGATGCGTGGGGCAGAATAGATTATTTAGGAATGTATGCAGGAATTGTTGCCATAAGTCTTTTTGGCTTTGTATTGTTTGTTTTAATAGACATATTAGAAGAAACTACTTGTGGGTGGAAGGCTTAGATAAAGAGGAAGTCGGAAGGAAATTACTAAAAAAGTAAAGGAGGTGACGGGTCCATGCTAGATCGTTCATCTCATTTTGTGGAACTAAAACAAGGGAAGTTTGTTTTGCATGGACATAAGTATGACAAGATTTTTTAATGATAAAAAGATTGAGCTTTTAGCCCCTGCTGGCACCATGGAAACTTTCAGAAGCTTGGTAGGTGCAAATTGTGATGCCATATACCTTGGGGGCAAATCCTTAAATATGAGGATGATTCGCAAGGGCTTTAATTTATCTGACGAAGAAGTTGCAGAAGCAGTTGTGATGGCTCATGAGGTTGACAAGAAGGTCTATGTAACAGTTAACAACATGATGAATGAATATGAAATTGCGGAAGCAATAGATTATCTGCAATTCTTGAATCATATAAAAGTAGACGGCATAATCATTCAAGATTTGAGTATTGTTCAGCTATGTCAGGAGCAGAAGCTGAGGCATTTTGAAATCCATGCATCCGTTATGATGAATGTGCATAATATAGAAACCGCAATGGCACTAAAAGAAAAAGGTGTATCCAGAGTAGTTTTATCCAGAGAAATGGATTTGAAGGCTGCAAAGAATCTGCAAAACCTTACAGGAATAGAGACAGAGTATTTCATTCATGGAGATATGTGTACCGTAAATGGTGCTAACTGCTATTACAGCAGCTTGCTTTGGGGCAATAGCTCCAATCGAGGAAGATGCTTCAAGCCATGCAGATGGGCATATAAGATTAAAAAGGATGGATATTTGTATTCAGAAGCATACCCTCTTGCAGCGAAGGATATGTGCATGTATGAGCATATACCAGAGCTGATTGAGTCCTGTGTTACCTCCTTTAAAATAGAAGGGCGCATGAGAGAAACAGACTTTATTGTTGATTTAGTGAATCTTTATGGGGAAGCCATAGATAGATATATAGAAGATCCGCTAAGCTTTGACCGAAAGAAGCATGCACTTAAGTTGTTTGAGGATCGAAAAAGAGATTTTACTACTGCTTATTCCTTTGGAAAGCCGGGTTTAGACTTTATAAATACTCGCTACGAAGGTACAGGAAAGTTTTATTCCACAGGAAAGGTTTTTTCTGTTCCTTCAGAGGAGCCTGAAATCACAGAAGAAGTGTTAAACATAGCATGTACTGAATTAAGCGGCTTTGGTGAAAAAACAAATTCAAGGCAAAAACTATCTGTTAAGGTTAATAATTATCAGCAAGCAAAGCTTTGTATAGAGATGAATGTAGATCGTATCTATTTGACCAGTGATGTATTGCTGCCAGATCGCTTCATGAACTTAGAGCAGCTAAACCATTTAGTCAGCATCAAGGGGAATACGGAGATTTATCTTGCTTTGCCTCAAATGATGGATGAGCTGCAATTTGATATAATGGATCATTATTTAAATAAGCATGGACATTTTTTCGATGGTATTTTGGCAACTAATCTTGGCGCTGTCAAAAAGTACGGACATAAATACAAGCTTATTACAGATTATAACTTAAATATATACAACAACAAAGCTGTAGCGTTCTATAAAAGCATTGGTGTCGAGCAGTTTACTGCATCTATAGAAGCAAAGATAAACGAGCTTGCCAAGTTTCTGACCGCAGCGAAAGAGTCTGTAGAGATTATTGTTCATGGACCTATAAGGGTAATGTATTTAGATCATAATTTGTATGATAATGTAAATGCATTACAGCCTGCTGAAACAGCAGATAATAAGTATGTAGATAACAATGTGCTGGTAATGCTTCATGAAAAAGGCGAAAACCCTGTGTATATAGACCAAAACAATAAAAACCACCTTTTCACCGCAAAAGAGCTGTGCTTATTGCCAATTTTAGAGCACTTAAGCATGGATAAGCCTATAAGTCTTCGTATTGAAGGGCAGACTTACAGCCTTGAAGAGCTGAGATGCATTATAGAAGTTTATCAAGAGGCCGTTGCAGACAAATCAAGCTGCAGCAAATTGTACCAAGGGATGAAATCCTACAGAGGGGGCTTTACCTTAGGTGCGCTGTCATATAAATTTAATTTAGATTAGAAGGTGTTATGATGAATTATATTGGTCCAGAAGATATTTTAAGAAAAAGACAGCAGTACTTTTTCCCTGCTACTTCCGCATTTTACAAAGAGCCGCCACAAATAGTAAAGGGTTCCATGCAGTATGTTTTTGACCATAACAACAAGAGATATGTGGATTTCTTTGCAGGTGTCTCTGTTCTGAACTGCGGACATTCAAATCCTGAAATACTCCAAGATACCCTGGAACAACTGAATAAAATACAGCATACTACTACCTTATATCTTACACAACCAATGGTAGAGCTGGCAGAGAGATTGGCAAATTTATTTCCCGGAAATATCCGGAGAACCTTCTTTTGTGTAACAGGCTCAGAAGCAAATGAAGGAGCTATGGCCCTAGCCAGGCTTTATACCAAAAAGCCAGGGTTTATTGCATTAAAGGGTGGCTTGCACGGCAGAACACATTTAACACTAAGTGTAACAGGAATTCCTATGTGGAGATTGGACGATAACCTCATAAAGGATAACATATATTTTATAGACAGACCGTTTTTTCCAGACAGCAGCTATGAAGAAGCTATGGCTAAATCCCTACAAGAGCTAGAGGATGTACTCTATAACCATGGACAAGATATTTGCGCGATGATGATGGAGCCTATACAAGGCAATGGCGGCATAATCATGTATCCTCATGACTATGTAAAGAAAGTAAAAGCACTGCTTGAAAAACATAATGTGCTGCTCATAGTAGACGAAGTTCAAACAGGCTATGGCAGGACAGGTAAAATGTTTGCTATTGAGAATTATGACGTAGTGCCTGATATAATGGTAACTGCAAAAGCATTAGGCAATGGAATTCCAATATCCACCTTCTCCACTACAGACGAGATTGCCCAAGCCTTTAACAGACCTTCCGCTTCTACATTTGGAGGCAATCCTGTAGCTGCGCAAACTGCTTTAAGTGTACTTAGCTATATTGAAAAAAATAACCTAGTAGCTAGAGCAAAGGATTTGGGTGAATATCTCAAGGATAGTCTTCAGCAGATATCCTCTCCATTTATACAAGAAATCAGAGGCTGCGGATTAATGTTGGGAATGCAAATTCAAGTGCAGGATACTATCAAAACCTCCGGAGAGATTACAGATATGATTTTGGAAGAAATGAAAGAAAGAGGCTTCCTGATAGGAAAGAATGGTCTGAACAGAGACGTTATAGCTTTTCAGCCTCCGCTAGTCATTACAAAAGAAGATATAGATGCTATGATAGAAAATCTCAAAAAAACCTTTGAAAATATTGAAACAAATAGCTAATAAAAATAGATTTTAAAACTCCATAATCAATATATATAGCAGTGTGATATTTAATAAAAACTTTAATCTCATGTTTGAAAAGCATCATGCAATGATTGCAAGAGAATTTAATTATCCAAAAGATCAGATAATCTACATCCCATACTCCAATTTTTACTATCATATACATAAGAAAAATGAGCATCATAATACTATATTGTAAAAGGAGGAGTTATATGGACATGAATTATCATCTAGCTGATGTGAAAAATAAAGAAGTTTTCTTAAATCAACTTTCAAAATATGAAGAAGAATTATCAACTGTAGCAGGAAATGATGTAATATTAGTAGCTTATACAAAGGATAAAAGTGGAGCAGCACACTAATCAACATTTACTTTAACAATCTATATTTGAATATAAACGTCGTAATGATTTGCGACGTTTTTTAATTGGCATCTATTTATATAGGCAAATGTAATGCTAAGATGTTTTTTCTACTGATGTCTTTGGGACTTCTTTATTGAGCAAAGTATTTCCGCTGGCAATAACGATGGAGACAAGCATAAGTAATATTCCAGAAAACTTGGCAAGAGAGAAATCTTCACCCATTGCAAGCCATGCGATTGCAACCGACACCACCAGCTCCACAGAGCTAATGACTCCAGCACGAGATAATTCTACACCTTTTACTATGCCGCTCATATAGCAAAGATAGGAAAGGGCGGAAGGTATTAATCCAAGACCAATCATGAAGAGCAAAATCTTTATATCTGATGCGTATACTATAATCTCCCATGGTTTTGCCAAGGGAATCATAAATATAAAACCAAAGATAAAACTATATATAGTAAGGGTCATGGCATTGACACTTTTCAAAGCCATTTTGCTAAAAATAGGCATTAGTGCATAGGCAACAGCAGCTGCAATACCTAATAATATTCCGGGGATATTGAGGATTTTCACATCAAGATTGTCCCCTGTAGCAGCAATGAAGCTGCCTGCAAAGCAGAGTAAGAGAGAAACGATTTTTTTTCCTTCTATAAGCTCGTTATAGAATATTTTTGAGAAAATGGCAAGAAAAATAGGTGCTGTATATAAAAGAACTGCAGCTGCAGCGATTCCAATCTCTTTTATTGCATTGAAATATGTAATATTGAATATAGCTTGTGATATGAAGCCCAAAATTATAGTATAAATAAGACCACGTCGTTTGATTTTCAGTATTTGAGGTGTTTTGATGCATGCATATATAATAAGTATCAAAGAGCCAAAAAAAAGCCTGCAAAAAGCCACTTGCTCAGGCCTAAGCCCTGAATTCATTAGGAGACTGCCGAATAATCCCAAAGTCCCCCAAAGCACGCCAGCTATTGCAATGAATATGTAATTTTTATTATCCATTGTAATCCTCACCTCATATACAATATCTTTTATGTTAATGCACACAATTGAAATTGTATCAGAAAGTTACTACAAAAACAAGCTATGTGATTCCCTGTATTACTGCAATTGACAGCTTATTGACATTGCTATGGCAAGATGTTAATATTAAAAAGTAAAAAATCAATGGACTTAGGCTTATTTATACGCCTTAGAAGGAAATCTTTATGCATGAGTATTTTATGAGCAAAGCATTAGAGCAAGCAAGAATCGCTTTTGATATGGATGAAGTTCCGGTAGGGGCTGTAATAGTTAAATCAGGAGAAGTAATTGCATTAGGTCATAATTTAAGAGAGGCGTTAAAAGATGCTACAGCTCATGCGGAAGTCATAGCTATAAGACAGGCTTGCAAAGCTGTAGGTGGTTGGCGGCTCATTGGCTGTGATATGTATGTAACGTTAGAACCATGTGCTATGTGTAGCGGTGCAATACTTCAATCAAGAATAGAAAACCTTTATATAGGAACAAATGATCCAAAAGGCGGTACTGTAGGTTCTAAGCTTAATTTATTGGAAGACTATACTTTCAACCATAAATGTCAAGTTCATAAATATGTGATGCAAGAAGAATGCAGTCAGATATTAAAAGACTTTTTTAAATTAAAAAGAGTGTAATTAAAACATGGAGAGATGTCCGAGTGGTCGAAGGTCCATGACTCGAAATCATGCAGGGTGCAAGCCCTCGAGGGTTCAAATCCCTCTCTCTCCGCCATTTTGCCTGAAAGGCTGTCAGTTCATAACAAAATGAGCTGACAGCTTATTTTTATTTCCCGTTGGGGCTGAGGCTTTCCCATTTATTACTATACATAATTTTCAAACATTGGCTCAATATGTTCTTTAATAAGTTTCATTCTATCCTTGACCTTTGGCACAAAAAGAGAAGCAATAGAAACTACCATTTTTTTCTTTGTATTGACATAAATCACATTTCCTCCATCTCCCATAGCTGAATATCCATTCTCGTTTTCCACCCACCATAAATATCCATATGACAGATTGAGTTTTTCCCATCGGCTATGCTCCTTTGTACTCTCGTCTATCCATCTTGCCGATACAATTTGTTTTCCATTCCACATTCCGCCATCTAAATATAATTGACCTATTTTTGCCATATCTGTAGGAGAGAGAGTAAGCCCCCATCCTCCTGTATTTACTCCAGCCCCGTCAGCAACCCAGCCGCTGATATTTTTAGCTTTATTAAATGCGAGTTGTTCCTCTTTACTATGAAAAATCACATTACTCTCAACAGTAATTCCCAGTGGCGAGAATAAATTTTCTGTTGCGAAATCAAACACAGATTGCCTAGTTGCTTTTACAAGAATGCCCGACAAAATATCTGGTCCTATGAGGGGGGTATATCTAAATTCCCCTATCTGCCCCCCGCCTCCTAATAAATCAAGGGTGAATTTTACATGGTCATCACTTGTGAAATACTTTATGTAGGGTGCAAACTTAAATTTATAGGGTGCTGTCATTGTCAGCAAATTCTTAAGTGTAACATTCTGTATTGTTTTTTCCCATCTTTTAACTATGTAATCAGGGAAAAAATCTAATACTTTCTGGTTGATACTTTTGATGTATCCTTTGTCCATAGCAATCCCAATCAA
>JAUQXG010000445.1 GCA_030834765.1 Lutispora sp. | reverse complement strand
TAATAGAGGCACTTACATTGGAAAAGTAGTTGATAAAAAAGGGAAATTTATTACTGTTGTAATAGAAGCAGAAGATTTAAAAGATGGAGATGGTATAGAGATAATCAATGATAAAAGCATAGGCGTTGGTGGAATGATTAGTGGAATTAGAATAAATGGAGATAAATCAGATAAACTACTAATTGGACAGACTGGTGATATTTATTTTAAACATGATGTTCAAAAGGGAAATCATATATATAAAACCCTAGATAGAGCTTTAAATGATAAGGCCTTAAACCAATATGCTAAGCAAAATTCCAAAGTTATATATTTAACTTGCGAAATGATGATCAAGATTGATGAGTACCCTAAGATAATTATTGATGATGGTGAAGGAAATGTAGTATTAGCAATTGGAAGTGAAAAACTTAAAAGGGCTGAAAATATAGCTATTACTCATGAACGAATAAAAGATCAATTATCAAAAACTGGTGATACCCCTTATAAGTTTATTAAAATTGAAATTGATATCCATGGAGAAGTTTTTCTTCCTGTTAGCATAATTAATACATTAAGACGTGAAGCTCTTGATAAATTAAGTGAAAAGCGAGAGAATCTTAATAAAAGGGCAAATAAAGATATAAATAATGACCTGAAGAAAGAATTTTTCTCGCAAGTTTCTAAAAAGACAACTGATAATGAAGAATACATCGCAGGAGTAACAAATATAGAAGCTGCTGAAGGAGCAATTGATGCAGGAATAGATAGTATTTATATAATGAACACTATAGATATAAAACAAATCTTTGATTTATGCATTAAAAGAAATGTTAAATGTTACTTTGTAATGCCTTCAATAGTTTTTGATAATGAAAAATCAAGATATGAGGAGATTTTAGAAAAATACGATTTTTCTGGTGTTGTAATTTCAAACATGGGACAATACGAATTTTTAAGCAGATTCAAGATAAAAGAAATTAGGGGCAATTACAATTTAAATATATCGAATTCGGTGGCAGCAAATTTTCTTCTAGAGCATGGTATTAAAGATATATGTTTATCTCCAGAATTGAATTTTAAGCAGATTAGAGAGATATCCAATAAGACAGAAGCCAATATTGAGGCCGTAGTATATGGATATATGCCTGTAATGACGACTGAATATTGTCCCATTAGCATGGGTAGTACAAAAAAATGTAATGATATATGTAAAAACGGAGAATATGCTATAAAAGATCATTTAGGTAAAATATTTAGAATAATAAAGACAGATGCACATTGTAGAACTCAAATTCTAAATAGTGACTTATTATTTCTTGCAGATGAGATAGAAAAAATTTATTCCAGTGGAATTCGGTCAATTAGAATGGATTTCTATGTTGAAAATAAAGAACAGACAAGAAATATTGTAGATCTTTATATAAATGGTCAAAATCAAGTTGATTTTAAAGAAAGAGTAGATAAAATTAAATCAGCTGGATTTACAAAAGGACATTTTTTTAGAGGTGTAATATAAATAAGGAGAGTAATATTTTGGAAAACACAATAAGAATTTTATTAGTAGATGATGAAGATAAAATGAGAGAACTTATCAAGATAGCTTTCAAGAAAGAACAGTTTCAAACATTTGAAGCAGTGGATGGAAAGCAAGCATTAGCTATGTTTAAAAGTAACTCCTTTGATATTGCTATACTCGATATCATGTTGCCTGAAATTGATGGTTGGACAGTATGTAGGGAGATTAGAAGAACATCTAATATTCCCATTATCATGCTGACTGCAAGAGGTGAGGAGTTTGATAAACTCTTTGGTTTTGATTTAGGTGCAGATGACTACATTGTGAAGCCTTTTAGCCCTAAGGAATTAATAGCCAGAGTAAAGGCTCTATTGCGACGCTCTGAGATAAGAAATGCTGAAACATCTTCTATTCTTAAAATTGGTCTTATTCATATTAACAGGCTTTCAAGAGAAGTAAATATCGATGAAAAGCCAATAACATTAACGAATAAAGAATATGAACTTCTATTTTATTTAGCTACAAATTCTAATATTGTGTTTACCAGAGAACAACTACTGCTTAAGGTATGGGGATATGATCAATATGGTGATCCCAGAACTGTGGATACTCATATTAAGAAGTTAAGAGAAAAAATGGGGGATCAAAGCAATTATATTAATACTATTTGGGGGGTAGGCTATAAATTTGAGGTGCCAAAATGAAAACAAAAAGCATTGTTGTTAGATTGTGGACCGGTATCGTTTTAATGACAATTGCCATACTGTTTATTAATATGATTTTTCAAACAGTATATCTATATGGATTTTATTATGAAGAAAAAGTTAAGCAACTGAAAAGTGATGCTACGGATATATCGAAAGCTGTTTTAACAAATAAGTATAATTTTAATTCCACATTCTTTAGTGCATTAAAAAGCATAAATGATGTTATTATAGTTACAGATGAAAATTCAAAAATTACATATTTGCTTGGAAATTCAGATTATAAAACCGGTTGGGTCTTTGGTACAAAATATTTTGATAATCAGATCAAACACGGACAAGTTGTTACGGAACAAAATAGATTTATTAGAGGATTTCAATCATTAATAGTTGGAGTACCGATAAAAGCAACATATGGTGCAGATATTGACAATCGGAATAACCGGTATTCTGATGTAGGATTTGATGAAATGCCTTCAAACGAGATAATCGGAGCTGTTTATATTATTACGCCGTTAGAGCCATTGGAAACTACAATTAATATTATAAGAGTGCAGTTCCTTTATATTTTTGTCGGTGCTATAATCATTTCATCTTTAATAGCATATTTTCTTTCCCAAAGTTTCTCAAAACCATTAATAGTTATTAATGAAGCTGCAAAGCAGATATCAAAAGGAAATTATAATACAATTATAAATTTGCAATCCAATAGAGAAATAAAGGCTTTAGGAGATACAATAAATGATCTAGCGAAACAGCTATCTAGGGTGGAACAGATGCGAAAAGAATTTATAGCAAATGTATCCCATGAAATGAGGACTCCTCTTAGCTATCTTCAAGGTTATACAGAGGTATTGATTGATGGTCTTGCAGATACAGAAGAAGAAAGAGATAAATACCTAAATATTATCAAAGAAGAAACAGAAAGATTAAGAAAAATGGTAGATGAAATATTGCAGCTTTCACAAATTGAGGCAGGGCACTTTGAACTTAAAATTACTGCATTTAGTATGGAAGCAATGATTAAAAGAACCATAGATAAACTATTACCTTATGCATCTAAAAGAAATATTAGCATAAAACTATTAAATATAGAAGATGATTTGCTGCTTTGCTTGGGTGATGAAGCAAGGATTAAGCAGGTGCTTATTAATTTATTAAATAATGCAATAAATCATTCCTATGATTATGGAAATATAATAATCAATGTTTACAGACAAAACGATAAAATCTATATTTGTATTAGAGACTTTGGTGAGGGAATTGCTGAACAGGACATTCCTTTCATATGGGATAGATTTTATACTACAAATAAAGCAAAAATGGAGTCAGGTATTGGGCTAGGTTTAGCAATCGTAAAAAATATAGTAAATGCTCATGGAGCCGATGTAACGGTAAACAGTTTAATAGGTGAGGGAACAGAGTTTTGTTTCTACTTGCCTGCTTTTAAAGAAATATAATAATTAAAGATTTTAGGCGACGAGGTGTTAGTTTGAACGAAAAAGCATTGAGAGTATTAGAATATAATAAAATAAAAGAAATGATTGCAGATATGGCTGCAAGTGAGCTAGGTAAAGATATAGCCAGGGCCCTAACTCCGTCTCATAATATTAGTGAAGTAAAAGAACTATTGCAGGAAACTTCTGAGGCAGTAAAGTTAATTTTAAAAAAAGGAAGTGCACCATTAAGCGGACTTCATGATATAAGGTCTAGTCTAAGAAAAGCAAAGATTGGATCTGCATTAACCGCTGGAGAACTTTTAAAGGTAGCTGATTCTCTTAGAACTGCGAGAAGATTAAAAAAATACATGAGTGAAGATAGAAAAGATGAAAACTATCCGATTTTAGAAGAAATGATTGAGTGCATTTCTGCATTTAAAAATATCGAGGAAAGTATTTATTCCGCTATAGTAAGTGAAGACGAACTATCTGATAATGCGAGCCCGACACTAAAATCTATTCGCAGAAAAATAAAAGATAAAAATGCAAATATAAGAGAAAAATTAAATCACATGATCGGATCCCATACATTCCAGAAATTCTTACAGGATCCCATCATTTCAATAAGAGGGGATCGATTTGTAATCCCAGTAAAGCAAGAGTTTAGAGGTAGTGTTCCTGGATTAATACATGATCAATCCTCTACTGGAGCAACGCTTTTTATTGAACCAATGGCAGTAGTAGAAATGAATAATGATCTAAGACAGTTGCAGCTTCAAGAAAGCGAAGAGATAGAAAAAATACTATTAGATTTTACTATGCAAATTCAAGAAAAGTATGATTTTCTGAAAGTGAATTTAGAAGTGCTTGCCACTTTAGATTTTATATTTGCAAAAGCAAATTTTTCGTTAGAGAATAGATGTTCTGAACCAGATGTGAATAGTAAAGGGATTATCAATATAAAAAAAGGAAGACATCCTTTAATCAAATCGGATCAAGTAGTACCAATAGATATTTATTTAGGTGAACAGTTTAATACTTTAGTGGTAACAGGACCCAATACAGGAGGGAAGACAGTAACTTTAAAAACATTAGGACTTCTTACATTAATGGCTCAATCAGGTTTACATATACCTGCAGGGGACTATAGTGAAATTGCGATTTTTGAAGAAGTATTTGCGGATATTGGAGATGAGCAAAGCATCGAACAAAGCCTTAGTACCTTTTCTTCTCATATGACAAATATAGTATCTATAATAAACAATATAAAAGATAATTCATTAGTCCTTTTTGATGAATTAGGTGCAGGAACAGATCCGACTGAGGGAGCAGCTTTGGCTATTTCAATACTAGAATTACTTCATAAGAAAAATATTAGAACGGTAGCTACCACACACTATAGCGAATTGAAGCTTTATGCTCTTTCTACTCAAGGTGTATGCAATGCCAGCGTTGAGTTTGATATTTTGACTTTAAGACCTACATATAGATTGTTAATAGGAATACCAGGAAAATCAAATGCGTTTGAGATTTCCTTTAAACTAGGACTAAATGAAAGC
>JAUQXG010000444.1 GCA_030834765.1 Lutispora sp. | reverse complement strand
ACGGGGAACGCTACTGTTGCGTTTGTGGGGATAGTTAACACTATAGCTGCTGCATTTGTACAGGTTACTACCGTTCCCGCATTAGCAAGTCCTAACCCCCCCGATACATTCGCCGCGAGTACAGTCGGTGCTATCGCTGCTTTGGCATTAAGTTGAGTCTGTATATCGCTTGTTACTCCATCTACATAATTAAGTTCAGATGCTGTAGCTGTAAGCCCAAGTGCTGTTAATGCTGCTGCCGCAGTAGTTGCCCCTGTTCCCCCTCTGGCAATAGGTAATGTCCCCGATGCAATATCTCCAGCTGCATGGCTATGACTACCTGCAGCTTTCCCATTCCATGCCGTACGCTCACCAGCTGTGACGTGCTTCACATTATCTGCCAAGTGCGTATCAACTACATTTCTATCTGCTTTCACTGTTATCATGTTTATAATAGTTGTCGCAAAGTTAGCATCATTCCCGATCGCTGCTGCAAGCTCCTTAAGTGTATCAAGTGCACCAGGAGCTGCCGCTATAAGTGCCGCTATTTTTGTATCTGTATATCCTTTGGCATTTCCCTCCGCTGCATTGGCTTTTGCCTGAGCTCCTACGGGTGTTTCTTTAGATGCTACTGCAGTATCAAGCTTATCCATATTCACATTGAATATAACTCTTCTAAAATTCTCATTTCCAATTGGCTTTTCTAAATTTAAATTTGGTGTAAAATCCGGCATATATATCCCTCCCTATGGTTTATACACTTCTAGTTGATCCCATGTCATCGATTCTTGCAACTCATATGATAGCAAATCCAATTCATTCCACGTCAAATAAGTAAAAACATATACTATATCAAGTCCGGATGGCTTCAGCTCTTCAAGTTGCTTTTTTAATTCACCAAGCGCAGAAGGTATCCCACGAACTTCAATAAACTTAATGTTTATTTTCCCATTAAAAGTAACCACAACTTCTCCGTTTGAATATGCCAATGCAACAGATGCTATAAGTTTCCTATCAACTTTTCCTATTCCTCTGATTGCTGCCTTTATACGACTTCTACGCTCTTCATATACCAATTCAGGATTATATTCTAATCCATAATCAATTTCCCAAAATATAAGCCCCCATGTGGCAGTGTCTACATAAAGCTGATCAATAATATCATTTATAAAATCGTCAACTGTATCAAACTGCTCTAAACCGCTATCAAGAAGCATCTTGAACACTTCGGCATGAAAGAAAAAGGACGGTATATAGTCAAACATTACATTGTCCATGTACTAACCCCCAATACAGGTGCACTCCCTGATGGTATTATTACATTTGATGTATCTCCGTTGATAAGTAAGTCTTCATAGTCAAGTATGCCTTCAGCATTGTATAAGATATCACCTATATGGTTGTATCTTATTGTAGTTTCTCTGAATACTAAAGATTTAAGATATAGACTAATATTACTTTCAATAGATGGTATAACCTGCTCTAAAGTATACTCTGGTTCAAGGATTAGTTTAGATGACATAATAATTTGCAATTCACTAGCTGCTGCTACTGTAATGTATAATCCAATTGGTCCAACTCCATCACCTAGTCCAGTTACCCCTGGGTCCATATAATTTTGTGTTTTTTCAACCAGCTCTGCAGATGCAGGCTCTTTATCCCTATTTACTATAACTACTTTTGATGTATTATCCCCATTCCACAAAGGAATGCAGATTGCATCTCCAACACCCTCAACTTCTTTTGCCCACTTAATACACTGATTCTTATTTGCTGAAGTAGCTGTTTGTTGCATATCTTCATGTAGCCTTACTCTTATTTCATCAGCTGTTTCTGCATTAAAGCCTCCACTAAGACCTTCAATACCAACTTTAATAGTCTCAACTTCAAGTATTGCAACTCCTGAATAAGTTAATTCTGTGCCCTGAATCAGATTACCATCTGTCCCAACTATATTACATTGTACAGGTATTGAGAATTCTGAAGTACCAACTATAATATTAGTATCAGCAGTCACTGCAACTTCGATTTTTCCGTCTAACGTCTTAAATACAGTATCTTTATATATTGAGGAACCGATAATAAAAGGTGAGCTCTTACTTGCTACCACTAATCCTGATGCTTTTTTCCCTAAAAACCTTGGTGTCAGCCCCCTCTCAGATAATCGCCTATCTAATTTTTCATCGGGAGTATCATCAATAAAAAAGTGAGCTCTGATTTCTTCAGCCTTATTTTCAAGTAATTCAATCTGATGAGCTGATGTCTCAATTCCTGTCATTGCCACTGGATTAGTAATAAAGTCTTTAATACTTAATCCTTTAGAATTAGCATAGTTCCGCATTTCTTCAACTATTTGCTCTAAAGTCCTAGCCAATTTTCTCACCCCAAGTCAATTCATCTGTTTGATCATTTTCTAAATCCTGATACTGCACCCTAAAATAAACCTTTCTTTCTTCCTGAGATAACCTCGTTTCAATATTCCTTACTTTAATAGTAGGATCTTGTTCTATACATTCTTTTTCATAAGCTATAGCTTTGTTTAACCAATTGTCATCCATATTTTCAGACAATATATCAAATAGCTTATTACCATATTCAGGATGAAAAACATTTGAGCCATAGGGAGTTTTAAGTCTAATCAATATTGATTGTCTCTTATCAGTAGAAAGCTTAAAGTCTCCAACTTGATTTTGAATAATATCATTTTCAAATAGCAAATCAGTATATTTCAAAATATCTCCCCCCTATATCCAAGCAATAATTACCGCATTTTGTATATCACCGCAAATAAATGCAACAATAATCTGACTTCCATTTTCTAGTCCTTTTGTATACTTACAAATGGCCTGAGTATCATTATCAAATAAAGCATCATAAGTTACATCACTAATCTCAACTTTGATGTTTTCAACCCTAACATCGACAGTTTCACCTTTTATTGGTATTGATTTTGATATAGCCACTTCTTTAGTCTCAAGGTTAAAAAGAGGTATAAATACTCTGGCTTCTCTCGTCTGCAAGTTTATACTAGTGACTATGCCAATTTGAGGGAATAGTGCCTCTGAAAAATTTCTGCTCA
>JAUQXG010000443.1 GCA_030834765.1 Lutispora sp. | reverse complement strand
AGAGCCTTTATCTATCATGTATAAGCTAGAGGGAAGCAATCCAAAAGAAATATGGGAACTCAGAAAAATCATGGAAGTGGAAGCAGTAGGACTTGCGGCAAAGAGAATAAGTGATGAACAGTTAAAAGAGCTAAATGAGTTGTTGCGAAGCTTTAATGTTAGTGAAGATGAGGAAATGAACGCTGAAATTGATAAACAATTTCATTATAAGATAGCAGAATCCTCAGGCAATATTTTGATTTTTAATATTTTGAGAACTGTTTCAGTCCTGGTAGAGGATTTTATTAAAGGTATCAGAACAATCATTCTGACAGAAAAAGAAAATAAAGAAGTACTTTTCATGCAGCATAAAGAGATATATTTAGCAATTGAAAAACATAGTGCTGTAGATGCTCGTGAAGCGATGAGAGAACATTTAGACTTTGCAAATGAATATATGGAAAAAGTTATGTAGATTTAAATTTTAATAAAGATGAAAGTAATAAATTTCTATTACTTTCATCTTTTGTTTTTTATAGTCACCTATGTAATTATTTAAAAATTGTGAAACATATAACTATTATTGAAATAGCGTGAATAGTATGATAATCTTTATTTACTCAATAGTGGTCAGTCCATAAGACCATAATACCAATTATTTGATTTTGTTTAAAAAGAAATAAGGCTTATATGCTATAAGCATAGTAAAAGTTAGTTAGGAGGAAGTTAAATGGAAATTCTTGTTTGTATTAAGCAAGTTCCAGGAACAACAAAGGTTGAAGTAGATTCAGTTACAGGTGTATTAAAAAGAGATGGAATAGATTCAAAAATGAATCCCTATGACTTATATGCACTGGAGACTGCTCTAAGATTTAAGGAGCAGCATAGTGGGACTATCAAGGTTGTAAGTATGGGGCCACCACAAGCTGCGGAGGTTATTCGAGAAGCCTATATGATGGGTGCAGATGAAGGAGCTTTGATAACGGATAGAAAGTTTGCAGGTGCAGATGTTCTTGCTACATCTTACACCATTTCACAAGGTATAAAAAAGATGGGTAGTTTTGATCTTATATTATGCGGAAAGCAAACTACAGATGGAGATACTGCTCAAGTTGGACCAGAAATGGCTGAGTATTTAGATATACCCCATATTGCCAATGTTTTGAGCATAATAGAGGTAAAGAAAAAATCTATTGTTGTGGAAATGGATATGGCTAATACCATCGAAGTAGTTGAAGTTCAATTCCCATGTTTATTAACAGTAGAAAAAGGAATATTTCAGCCAAGGCTTCCCTCATATAGAAAAAAGGTAAGTACTAAAGATAGAGAAGTAAAAATGATAACGTTAAAAGATTTTGAAGATAAAAATGAAAAAAATTATGGACTCAATGGTTCACCAACGCAAGTTGAAAGAATATTTCCACCTGATGTCAATAGTCATAGGGAAACATGGACAGGCATGGGGGAACAGCTTGGTCATAAAATGGCTGCTAAATTGAAGCAATTAAAGTTTATATAAAGAAAGGTTGGTATTCTAATGAGTAAGCTAATTTGTCATCAAGAAAAAGTAAATGAATTAATTGCAGAAGAGCTAATAAAGGTGTGTCCTTTTCAAGCTATTGAAAATAAGGATGGTAAAATCGAAATAAATTCCGGTTGTAAGATGTGTAAGCTTTGTGTGAAAAATGGACCAGCCGGAGTGATGGAATTTGTAGAAGAACAGACTGCTACAGTTGATAAAAGCTTGTGGAAGGGCATTGGAGTTTACGTTGATCATGTAGACGGCGAAATACATCCTGTAACGATGGAGCTGATCGGAAAGGCGAAAGAACTTGCTGCAGTGGTTGACTTTCCTGTATATTGCGTTTTTATAGGACATGATATACGGCAAAAGGCAGAAGAACTGCTTTATTATGGAGTAGATGAAGTATTTGTTTATGATTACGAAGAACTAAAGGATTTTAGAATAGAACCCTATACTGCAGCTTTTGAAGATTTTGTGAATAAGGTAAAGCCTTCATCACTATTGGTAGGTGCAACAACAATTGGAAGGTCACTTGCACCAAGAGTAGCCGCAAGATTTAGAACCGGTTTAACTGCTGATTGTACAAAGCTTGAAATGAAGGAAGATACGGATCTTGTTCAGATAAGGCCTGCTTTTGGTGGTAATATCATGGCTCAAATCATTTGCCCAAATACAAGACCACAAATGGCCACTGTAAGATATAAGGTAATGAATGCCCTAGAATAGAGTTGTAATCCAAGTGGAAAAATTATTGTATGTGAAATAGAAAAAGCAAAATTAACCTCTAAGATTGAGGTACTAAAGGTAACAAAAAAAGAAATTGAAGAGAATATTTCTGATGCAGAAGTTATTATAGCTGTGGGAAGAGCATTGAAGTCAAAAAAAGATATGGAAATGGTAAGAGAGCTGGCAGATTTACTTGGGGCTCAAATTGCAGGAACCAGACCGCTTATTGAAACAGGCTTTATCAATGCTAAAAAGCAGATAGGTCTTTCAGGCAGAACTGTTAAACCAAAGCTGATAATCACACTGGGCATTTCTGGTGCAGTTCAGTTTACAGCAGGAATGAACGGATCAGAGAGAATATTTGCTATAAATACAGATCCAAATGCTTCAATATTTGATGTGGCTCATTACGGAATAGTAGGAGATATTTATGAAATAATTCCTCAATTAATTGAAGATATTAAAGGTTCAGGCGCGCAAGCTTGCATCATATAGCATGAATAGCTGAGCAAATAGTAATAAGTTATGAATCTAGGAGGTAATTGTATGCAATATAAAAAGCTTGATCATAAGGATATAGAGTTTTTAATATCAATATTAGGTAAAGATAGAGTGTTTATGGGAGAAGCTATAAATGAAGATTTCAGTCATGATGAAATGGGTGGAATAAGCAGGATGCCTGATGTATTGGTTGAAGCTGCTTCTACAGAAGAAGTATCAAAAATTATGAAATATGCAAATGCAAATTTAATTCCTGTTGTAGCAAGAGGGTCAGGTACCGGACTGGTTGGGGCATCTGTGGCGGTTTACGGTGGAATCATGATAAATATGTCAAAAATGAATAAGATTCTTGAAATAGATGAAGAAAATTTGACTTTAATCCTAGAGCCTGGAGTGCTTTTAATGGATATAAATAAATTTGTAGAGCCCTATGATCTATTTTATCCTCCTGACCCAGGAGAAAAGTCTGCAACCATAGCAGGCAATATCAATACAAACGCAGGAGGAATGAGAGCGGTAAAGTATGGCGTTACAAGAGATTATATAAGAGGCTTAGAAATAGTTCTTCCAAATGGTGAAATACTAAATGTAGGGGGTAAGGTAGTTAAGAATTCCTCTGGCTACAGTATTAAAGACTTAATTTGCGGATCTGAAGGAACATTAGGTATTATTACAAAAGTAATACTAAAGCTTATACCACTACCGAAGAAGGCTGTATCTTTATTGATACCCTTTCCAAATCTAGATATGGCAATAAGTACAGTTCCTAAAATAGTAAAATCAAAAGCTGCTCCTACAGCAATCGAGTTTATGCAGAGAGAGGTTATTCTGGCAGCAGAAGAGTTCTTAGGCAAAAAATTTCCTGATAATTCTTCCGATGCTTATCTTCTTTTGACCTTTGATGGCAACAGCTTATCTGAAATAGAAAAAGCTTATGAAAGTGTTGCAAATATTTGTCTTGAAGAGGGAGCTCTTGATGTATTTATAACGGATACAGATGAAAGAAAGGAAGCTGTTTGGTCTGCAAGAGGTGCATTTCTAGAAGCGGTTAAAGCTTCGACAACAGACATGGATGAATGTGATGTAGTTGTTCCTAGAAACAAGGTTGCTGAATTTATCAAATATACAGATGAGCTTCAAAAGCAATTTGATGTAAGAATTAGAAGCTTTGGACATGCTGGTGATGGGAATCTCCATGTATATGTATTAAAGGATGAGCTTTCTGATACAGAATGGGAAGAGAAGCTCAGGGTGGTTTTTCAGGCTATGTACAACAAATCAGTGGAATTGAAAGGTCTGGTATCTGGAGAACATGGTATTGGATATGCTAAAAAATCATATATGCTTGAACAATATGGATCTGAGTATGTATCACTGATGAAAAATATTAAGTTGGCATTTGACTTTAATAATATACTAAACCCAGGAAAAGTTTGTCAATAAAAGACGAGGCTGGGAACAAATATAAGGAGAGAATATAGATGAATAACTATTTATTATTTTTTATAGCTCTTATTCCCATTGTATGGCTTATGGTTTCACTGGGCGCATTAAAAATGCCAGGTCATAAGACTTGCTCAATTACCCTTGTAATGACAATTCTACTGGCAGTATTAGTATGGAAGATGCCAATAGACCAAGCATTGACGGCTACCCTAGAAGGTATGGCTATGGCTTTGTGGCCTATTATCATTGTAATCATTGCTGCAGTTTTCACCTATAATCTTTCTATCCATACCAAAAGTATGGACGTAATTAAAAAAATGATGGTAGGTATTACTACCGACAATAGAATATTAGTTTTAATTATTGCTTGGGGATTTGGAGGCTTTTTAGAAGCAATAGCAGGCTTCGGAACTGCAGTAGCTATACCTGCAAGTATTCTAGCAGCGCTTGGCTTTAACCCAGTATTTGCAGCAATAATCTGTTTGATAGCAAATACAACACCAACTGCCTTCGGAGCAATCGGTTTACCAGTGACAACCTTAGCTAAAATTGCAGGAATTGATCCTGCTACCTTAAGCTATGCAGTTAGTATTCAATTATTTGCATTAATAATAATCGTACCTATAGTCTTAGTTATGCTGACAGGTAAAAGTGTAAAGGCAGTGAAAGGAGTTATGCTTATTTCGTTGGCATCAGGGTTAGCCTTTGCAGTGCCCCAGATTTTCGTAGCAAAATATCTAGGAGCAGAGCTTCCGGCACTGCTTGGTTCAGTAATATGTATGGCAGTAACAGTATTTATAGCAAAAGTATTCTACAAAGATACAGCAGCAAAGGAGAAGGAACCTGTATCCTTGAAGGAAGGCATCATAGCTTGTATACCATTTATATTAGTATTGGCCTTTATATTGCTTACAAGTACTTTAATTCCAGCAATAAATAAGCCCTTGGCAGCAATAAAGACCTCGATTGTAATTTTTAGTGGACCTCATGCTAAACCTACTTCTTTTGCTTGGATTGCAAATCCAGGAACATTAATAATATTGGCTACCTTCATAGGAGGCTGGATTCAAGGCGCTAAGTTTGTAGATATATTAAAGGTTTTAGGAAGAACCTGCAAGCAAATGACAAAATCAATTATAACAATTCTTGCAATTGTCTCT
>JAUQXG010000048.1 GCA_030834765.1 Lutispora sp. | reverse complement strand
AAACCATCCCTATTATCCAGCATAGCTGAAAAATCTCTTTTATTTGTTACGAGTTTGCAAATATCTGTTCAAAGTCATCGCTATCAAGTTTTTCTTTCTCAAGCAATGATTGCGCAACTCCATGAAGCTTATTTAGGTTTTCTTTCAAAATTGTTTCAGCAGTATGATATCCTTTGTCAACAATTTTTCTGATTTCCTTATCTATGATAGCTGCAACTTCTTCACTATAATTTCTACCTCTAGCGAAATCTTTTCCTATGAATACTTCATCATGGTCGGTGCCTAGTGTTATTGTCCCAATGGCATCACTCATACCATATTCAGTAACCATTTTTCTTGCTATGCTAGTAGCTCTCTCTATATCGTTTTTCGCACCTGTGCTGATATCGTTGAGAATAAGCTTTTCTGCTACTCTTCCACCAAGTAATGTTACGATTTGGTCTTCAAGTTCAGTTTTTGAAGTATAGAATCTGTCTTGTTTGGGTAAAGAAAGCGTGTAACCGCCTGCTCTTCCTCTTGGAATGATAGAAACTTGATGTACCGCATCCGCATTTGGTATCATCTTTTGCACTACTGCGTGGCCTGCTTCGTGATAAGCTGTAAGCTTTTTATCTTGGTCGCTTACTACTCTGCTCTTCTTTTCAGGTCCAGCTATTACTCTTATGGTAGCTTCATCAAGCTCTAATTGTCCTACAGTTTTCTTGTTTCTTCTTGCAGTTAACAGCGCTGCTTCATTCATCAAATTTTCTAAATCCGCTGGAGTAAACCCTGGCGTACTCTTTGCTAGCGTATCTATTTTTATGCCTTCTTCTAAAGGTTTATTTCTAGCATGTATTTTCAATATCTCTTCTCTTGCCTTCACATCAGGTATTCCTACCACAATCTGTCTGTCAAAACGACCTGGACGAAGCAATGCAGGATCTAATATATCAGGTCTATTGGTTGCAGCGATAATGATTACACCTTCGTTTAGACTGAATCCATCCATTTCAACCAGCAACTGGTTTAATGTTTGTTCTCTTTCATCATGTCCGCCACCAAGACCTGCTCCTCTTTGTCTTCCTACTGCATCTATTTCATCAATGAATATGATGCATGGAGCGCTTTTCTTCGCTTGTTCAAACAAGTCTCTTACTCTTGATGCACCAACCCCAACGAACATCTCCACGAAATCAGATCCACTTATTGTAAAGAAAGGCACTCCCGCTTCTCCGGCCACTGCCTTTGCAAGATAAGTCTTTCCTGTTCCCGGAGGTCCAACCAAAAGCACACCTTTTGGTATTCTTGCTCCAAGCTCCACAAATCTTCTAGGAGACTTCAGAAAATCTACTATTTCACCTAGCTCTTCTTTTTCCTCATCTGCCCCTGCAACATCTGCAAATGTTATTTTCTTCTTATCATCCGTATTGAGCTTTGCTCGGCTTTTCCCGAAGCTCATCACTCTATTGCCCCCACCTTGGGTTTGTTGAGTAAATACGAAGAAAAATGCTACGAATAATACCACAAGAAGCAACGATGGCAAAATTGAAAACCAAAATGATGTTTGAGCCTTTGCCTGATACTTGGCTTCCAACCCTCGGTATGCATATTCTTGAACCAATGTGTTAAATTCTTTTGCAGGTACTTCACTTTCAAACTTTTTACCGTCAGCAAGTTTCCCAGTGACAAGTGAGGTACCGTCTAGCTCAGTGATTGTGATATCTTTGATTCTCTTGCTTTCTATCTCGGAAATCAGCTGAGTATAGCTAAGCTTCACTTTACCTTCTCCTGTGTTGGTAAAAATATTTGCAAAGAAGATAATAATTATGAATATGAGAATATAAAAGCTTATACCCCTCAGAAATTTTTTCAAATATAGCCCTCCTTTTTAGAAACATTGAAACTCTAAATTATTATTGAACGCAAAAAACATTTTGCATTTATAAGCCAATGCAAAAATGCTTTTTTACAATTTTTCCTTTAAACAAACACTTGATTTATTTTATTTGTTTGTGGAAAATCTATACATCATTTTATCATAGTAGTTTTCAAAATACAACAAATCTAACTTCTTAATTTGTATAAACTTCCGGCTTTAAAACACATACATAAGGAAGGTTTCTATATACTTCCGCATAATCTAACCCATAGCCAACTACAAATTCATCTGGTATCACAAAACCTGTATAATCTATAGATACTTTTACTTTCCTCTTTTCTGGTTTATCAAGTAAAGTACAAAGCCTTACACTTCTTGGCTCTCTTGACTTCAAATTCTCTATTAAGTAACTCAAAGTAAGTCCAGAGTCGACAATATCCTCAACAATAAGTAAATCTTTGCCTTGTATGTCTTTTTCCAAGTCCTTTATAATTCGAACTACTCCAGATGATTTTGTGGAATTTCCATAGCTGGATACTGCCATAAAATCTATGCTAAGCGGTAGATTGATCTCTCTGATAAGGTCTGAAAGGAAAAGCACTGCTCCCTTTAACACGCACACTACAAGTAAATCCTTATCCTTATAATCCTTCTCAATCTGTTTCCCTAATTCTCTAATCTTTTGCTTAATTTCTTCTTCTGATATAAGTATTTCTTTGATATCATTCTGCATCTTTTATCCCCCTTCTTATGTTTATGACTAAGACTTTTTTAGTTGTATCTGTTATTTTGTATCTATCGCTCATTCTTCTTCCAATCACCCAAACAATTTCTTTCCCATCTGCAATCAAATGTAATCGTGCTCTTTCTTCCTTTGGAATTTTTTCATTTATAAAATAATCTTTTAGCTTTTTACTGCCCTTCATTCCAAAAGGCGAAAAAACATCACCTTCATTTCTATTTCTATATACAAGCTTTTGTTTTACTTTTTCTTCATCTATAAATATTACATTAGGGTCCCTTTTTATACCATTTATCTCATTGATACTTTTTCTTTTCATTTCTACGATAGTATTAGTATCTTCAAAAATATTTTCATTATCATAATCTAATTCATAGCTAAAGTAATTATTTTTTTCAGCAAAATTACTTTTTAAAATCAAATTATCATAGGAGATATACGCTCTTAAA
>JAUQXG010000442.1 GCA_030834765.1 Lutispora sp. | reverse complement strand
TCTTAAAACCTCATTGGATATTGTATTAAACTGCACATGGAAGGCTCCTAGTGAAAAATAGGATCTTATTACCGATGCCAAGTTTCGAAGGCCTCTATCGGTTTTAAGCATATCTCCTGATAGTCTAAGATTCAGCAAGGTACCTCCGGTATGGACATCATGGTTTATTTTTGCAGCAGATCTCATTGCAGAAAGAGGCGTATTGATATCACTTCCAGCAAAGGGCGATACCCCTTCTGTCAAAGGCATTCCTGCTTTTCTTCCGCAAGGGGTAGCACCAACTATCTTCCCAGTGGGGATGTAGTTGGATATTCCCATAAATGCAGAGTGAAAGGGAGAGCCAAAGATATCTTTATATTTCCGTATTTCTCTATAATAATAGTCGGATACCTCAACAGCGATGGAGTCAACGTAATCATCATCGTTGCCATATTTAGGTGCCCCTAGAGCTTTTTCCCTTAACCCTTCATAGCCTTCCCAATTTGCATTCATGGCTTTATCCAGCTCTTCTAAGGTTGTAATCTGATCTTCAAACACTAACTTCTTTATTGCCGCCAAAGAGTTGGCTGCTACGCCAAGTCCAATCCCCGTAAGCACTGGTCCAATATTGTATTTTGCTCCTCCACGGCTTAAATCCTTCCCTTTTTTCATACAGCCATCTACACAAGTAGATAAAAATGGTCTTGGTACCAGCTCTGTATGAAGCTGCTGTGCAATTACAGTACCAATGACTGAATGCTTGATAAGGTTAGAGAGCTGTGCCAGAAATCCTTCCTTTACTGCTTCAAAATTTTCATATTCTGCCAAAGGTTTTCTTACCAGACTCATTTTTTCCCCTGTAAGCCTGCTCTTTCCATGACTTAAAGCATATTCCAGTGCTGCTCCAAAATTGATATTTACGGCTGAGGTCCATTGTCCGGTCTTTCTAAAATGAGGCACCACACAGCCGCAATTACTCCAGTCTCTTGCATCCTCAGGCTCATATCCTGCTTGAAGCAACATTTGAGCTCCTGCATAATCATTATGAATGGCAGGAAAACCAGTGCCGGTTCTTACAAGCTTAGCAACTGCCATAAGAAACTCTTCTGGACAATCAGGGTGAATTTTCACGCTTAATCCAGGTTGATGTGTTTTCACACTTTCTGCCGCTTTTAAACACATATAGGATATTTCATTGGTTCCATCACTGCCATTTCTTTTTCTTCCACCAACTGTAAGATTTTGAAATTGATTATATCCAGCAAAATAATTAGCTGTATTGGAGGATATTGTCCAAACCCACTCCGAGACCTTTATCCAAAGTGCTTCTATTAATTCTTGTATATCTTCCTTGGTCGTTTTACCACTTCTTATATCTGCCACATAATAAGGGTACATATATTGATCAAATCTACCTAAGTTCATTGCTAATGGGTTTTCGGAGATAATAGCTCCAAGCTGAACAAACCAAACAAATTGTATTGCTTCATAAAAAGTTTCTGGAGGATTTTCAGGAACCCTTCTGCAAATCCTGGCAATCTCTAAAAGCTCGTTTTGCCTTTTGATATCTTTTTCTATCTTTGCTAATTCTTCCGCCTTATCCCCATATCGATTAGCTAGTTTTATAATCCCATCCGATACAATGATCTCTGATTTATAGAAGTTTATCCTATCTATATTTTCAACAGAGGTTGGCTCTATATCTTTTAAATACGCTTCTGCCTCTTCCTTAATCCCTTTATAGCCCTTTACAAAAAGTATATCTTGATAATCTGGTGTGATTTCTCCTATGGCTTGTCTCCATTTAGAATCATTATCTATAATGCCTGTATCAATAAGCAATTTTGATGTTTCTTCCGGAACTCTTGTTAAGAAATGTTCCTCTAAGGATTTACCTTTCCAATAGGGGAATATCTCACTTCTTATGAAAGCACTTTGTGTTTTTGTTATAGTATAGGGGTCTTGGGACCTTTTATCAAAGGTATCCATTTCCTTATCAACCCACATCCAAGAGAACTCTGGTGTCAATATCCCTGTTCTCCTAAATTCTCCTGGGGTTCCTACAATCAATTCCCTTTTATATATGTTCACAGGAAGCTTTTCGCAAGCTAACAAGAAAGCCTTTGCTCTTCTTATAGGCATTGCTTCTCCTTCTGTTG
>JAUQXG010000441.1 GCA_030834765.1 Lutispora sp. | reverse complement strand
GTTGAGGCTGATACTAAAGTTGTTCCCTTTGTGTCATCAACTATTTGAGCATACATATGACTCGCACTTCTGAAAACATTTAGTCTTGGTCTTTCAGTGGTTCCAACAAGTTTATTACGAGATCTTAAATGTCTTTTCATTCTTAGTTTGTTTCTATCTGCTTTAGTTATCACCCTGTGTCACCTCTTTCACTTATTATTTCTTACCTGTTTTACCTTCTTTACGTCTTATAACTTCATTATCGTATTTAATACCCTTACCTTTATATGGTTCTGGCTCTCTTACCGCTCTGATATTGGCTGCATGTATTCCAACCTTTTCCTTATCTGCACCTTTAATAATGATTCTGTTTGGTGCTGGAACTTCGGTTGTTATACCTTCTGGATCCTCCATTTCAACTGGGTGAGAGTATCCCATTGTAAGGTTTAACTTTTTACCTTGTTTCGCTGCTCTATAACCAACTCCGTTGATTTCTAGAACTTTTTGAAAGCCCTTTGAAACACCTTCAACCATATTGTTGATAAGTGCTCTTGTCAACCCATGAAGAGCTCTGTGCTCTTTTTGATCAGATGGTCTTTTTACTGTCAATATCCCATCTTCTAATTCAATTATCATATCTTTACTCATAGCTTTAACTAATTGACCATTTGGTCCTTTAGTAGTTACTATGTTATCACTGTCAATTTTTATTTCAACTCCTTGCGGAATTGTGATTGGCATTCTACCTATTCTTGACATGCTTACACCTCCTGTTCCACAGATTTTACCATACGTAGCAAAGCACTTCTCCGCCAACACCTTCTAGTCTAGCTTTCTTGTCTGTCATAACTCCTTTTGATGTAGAAATCATTGCGATTCCTAATCCACCAAGTACTTTAGGTATATCTTCATTTGTAGCATATACTCGTAGTCCTGGTTTACTAATTCTCTTTAATCCAGTAATTACTTTTTGCTTATTTGCTGCATATTTCATAACTACTCTAATCATTCCTTGCCCACCATCATCTATTACATCATATGATTTTATATAGCCTTCATCTAAAAGAATCTGAGCCATAGACTTTTTCATATTAGATAATGGAATATCTACAGTATCATGTCTAACTATATTTGCATTTCTGATACGGGTTAGCATATCAGCAATTGGATCACTTATAACCATTTTCAAACCTCCTTCTACGATAGCGAAATCACCTTAACCAGAGTATTGTCTAAAAATATACTCTTTTATAACGCCTACCAGCTAGCTTTTTTAACCCCTGGAATTTGGCCTTTATATGCTAATTCTCTGAAGCAAATACGGCATATGCCGAATTTTCTAAGAACTGAATGAGGCCTTCCGCATATTCTACATCTTGTATAAGCTCTAGTAGGATATTTCGGAGTTCTTTGTTGCTTCAATATCATTGATTTTTTAGCCACAGTCTTCCCTCCTTATTGATTTACGTATGGCATACCCATTAGTTTTAATAATTCTTTTGCTTCTTCATCTGATTTAGCTGTTGTAACAAAGATAATGTCCATACCCCTTACTTTGTCAACTTTATCGTATTCAATTTCAGGGAATATCAGTTGCTCTTTAATTCCTAGAGCATAGTTTCCTCTGCCATCAAATGCTTTATCAGATACACCCTTGAAGTCACGAACTCTAGGAAGAGCAACGTTTAAAAGTTTATCTACAAACTCATACATTCTCTCTCCTCTGAGAGTTACTTTAGCACCGATATTCATTCCTTTTCTAACCTTAAATGATGCAACAGAATTTTTAGCCTTTGTAATAACTGGTTTTTGACCAACTATGATACCTAAATCATGTACTGCTGCTTCTAGGCTTTTTGCATTATCTTTTGCATCTCCCAAACCCATATTTACAACTACTTTTTCTAGTTTAGGAATTTCCATTACACTTTTATATTGAAACTTCTGCATTAGTGCAGCTGAAACTTCGTTTTTATATTTTTCCTTAAGTCTGGACAATTAATTTACCTCCCTTCAGAGTTAATTATTTATCGAGTACCTCTCCACAGTTTTTACAGTGTCTAACTTTTGTCTTATCCTCTAATAATCTGTGACCTACTCTAACACCTTTTTCACATTTTTCGCACCAAAGCATTAATTTTGAACTGAACACTGGTGATTCTTGGTGTATAATTCCACCTTGCTGCATATTCTTAGTTGGCTTCTTATGCTTTGTTGACATATTTACGCCTTCTACAATAGCTTTACCAGTCTTCGGCATAACAACTAGTACTTTCGCTTTTTTACCCTTATCTTTACCGGAGATTACAACTACTGAATCCCCTTTTTTTACATGCACTTTTTTAACTTCCATCATGACACCTCCTCTTACAGAACCTCTGGCGCAAGTGATATTATTTTCATAAAGTCTTTATCTCTTAATTCTCTTGCAACAGGCCCAAATATACGAGTCCCTTTTGGTTGTTTATCATCTTTTATAATAACAGCTGCGTTATCGTCAAATTTTATATAGCTACCATCAGGTCTTCTAATAGCCTTTGCAGTTCTGACTATAACAGCTTTTACAACATCGCCCTTCTTAACAACGCCACCTGGTGTTGCATCTTTTACAGAGGCAATGATTATATCTCCGATACTTCCATATCTTCTCAATGATCCACCCATAACACGTATACATAGTAACTCTTTTGCTCCTGAGTTATCAGCAACATTTAAACGACTTTCTTGCTGTATCATTCAAAACCCTCCTTTCGGAATTTTACTTAGCTTTTTCTATTATCTCAACAAGTCTCCATCTTTTGTCTTTGCTTAGAGGTCTTGTTTCCATTATTTTAACTCTATCACCAATTTTGCATTCGTTGTTTTCATCGTGTGCTTTGAACTTTGTTGTTTGCTTTATTGATTTCCCATAAAGCGGATGTCTCACTAGTGTTTGGATTGCAACTACAACTGT
>JAUQXG010000440.1 GCA_030834765.1 Lutispora sp. | reverse complement strand
ATCTATTTAGCTCAGAATAAATAGATTCTTCATTTATTCGCATTTGCAAAGCATATTTTTTTACATATGCATTTACTTCTATGTCACTTTCAATATCGCTTAAAACTTCTGCAAATCCTTGTGCAAATTTTATCCGATCTTGCAAATTCTCTATATTTAAACCCTTTTTTATGTTTTCAATTTTATATTCTATAAGAGGCAAGCTTCTTTCAATAACATTTAAAAAACTCTCTACCCCTTCCTTTCTTATATACTCATCTGGATCTTTGCCTGATGGCAATCTTAATATCTTAACTGTACACCCTTGCTTCTCAAGTATATTAAGTCCTTTCATTGTAGCTGTCTGACCAGCCATATCTGAATCATATGCTATTATAATTTCATTGCTATATCTTTTAAGAAGCTTCGCTTGATTTTCAGTAAAAGCAGTTCCAAGGGATGCCACAGCATTCTGTATCCCATATTGATGCAGTGCGATTACATCCATATAGCCTTCTACAATTAGAATATTTTTCAAATCTTTGATCAGCTTCGTAAAGTTCAACCCAAAAATGTTAAATCCTTTGTTGAATGTTAGGGTGTCTGGAGAGTTTAGGTATTTAGGTTTGCTGTCATCCATAACTCTTCCGCCAAATGCTATAACATTACCTTTCAGATCAATGATAGGAAACATAATTCTGCCTCTAAATCTATCATAAAAGCTTCTACCATCTTTTTTGGGCAACACTAACCCTGATTGCTTTATTTCATTTATTGAGTAGCCTGTTTTTACAAGATGTCTATATAAAGCTTCCCATTCATTCAATGAGTATCCCAATCCAAACTTAGTAATTATTTTCTCACTTAATCCTCTGGCTTTTAAGTATTCTAAAGGTTTTTTGTTTTCTAAAAGATTTTTATGATAATATCTAGCAGTTTCAACATTTATATTGTATAATGTTTTTAGAAACTTGGCTCTCTCTTGATCTTTGCTGTTATCTTGTGGAAGATCCACATGAGCCTTCTCAGCGAGAAGCTTTAATGATTCAACAAAGTTCATTCTTTCTATCTTTTGAACAAATGATATTACGTTACCCCCTACACCGCATCCAAAACAGTAAAACATCTGCTTTGATGGTGAGATGCTAAAGGATGGTGTCTTTTCCGAATGGAAAGGGCATAAACAAGTATAGTTATTTCCGCTTTTCTTTACACTTAGATAGCCGGATATAACATCTACAATATCATTTTTCTCTATTATCTCAGAGATTTTGTCTTCTGAGAATTGCATTACCTTTAACCACCTTTGTTTAATTATATTTGATGAATATTATATTTATTCTATATCGCATTCAAATATCCTGCATAACTCGATTAATTAATATATTTAGATTTTGTTGGAAATAAATATCATCTGCTTTATTTCTCTTTGCCGGCCCTTTTACACGGCCTCCGCTTCTTCTGATTGTTGCAGACAAATGTCTTTCAAATAGCATGCTTTCAATATTATCATTTCTGTAAATCTTTCCATTGAAGGATATTCCATATGCACCTTTACCCAATATCAATGCTGCTAGTCCGAAATCTCCAGTAACTACTATGTCACCTTTTTGCGTTCTATTCATTATTGCCATATCTGCTGCTTGTGATTCATTGTCAACGGTGATATCATGTGCTTTCTCATATTCATTTTTTTTAGAATAATGGCAAGTACTGTGAACCAAAAATACTTCGATGCCATATTTACTTGCCTCACGGAGTATAATTTCTTTTACAGGGCAAGCATCCGCATCTACAAACATTTTCATAAATGAATTCCATACCTCCATTATTATTGAGTATACAATTATTCGACACAGAACTCTAATATCCTTTATATTTTTTTGTATTATATTTTCTAAATTAATCTAACTGCCAAGCAGAAGGTAAAAACAAATCTCTAAACTTCTTAATTGCATATCGATCAGTCATCCCGGCAATATAATCACATACTACTTTATTTGTTTCTTCGAAATTCAGCCTGCTTTTTGCATCTTCAGGAAGCTCCAATGGATTATTGTTAAAATAAATATAAAGTTCTTTTATAATATTTTGTGCTTTTTTTTCTTCATCCTTCGCCTTTGAACCTATATATACTCTATCAAACATAAATTTTCTTAATTTATCTGTTGCATATTGAACCTCCGGACTCATAATAACTTCACTTTGAGCCTCACTGTTTTTGATTATATCCTTTATCATATTATTTATTCTATTTTTATGGTCTAATCCTAATACATCTAGGCATTCCTTAGGAATGTCAGATTGATCAATGACTTTTCCTCTAATAGCATCGTCAATATCATGATTTATATAGGCGATCCTATCAGACATTTTCACGATCCTACCTTCTAAAGTCTCTGCGATCTCTTTGCCAGTATGCTTTAATATCCCATCTCTAACTTCATAGGTTAAGTTTAAGCCCCTGCCATTTTCTAGTTTTTCCACCACTCTTAGACTTTGTACATTATGCCTAAATCCACCAGGATGAATACGATCTAATATTTCTTCACCTGCATGTCCAAAAGGTGTATGTCCTAAATCATGGCCCAATGCGATTGCTTCTGCTAAATCTTCATTTAATCTAAGAGCCCTTGCCATAGTGCGGGCTATTTGAGATACTTCAAGTGTATGTGTAAGTCTAGTTCTATAATGATCTCCTTCTGGAGATATGAACACTTGAGTCTTATGTTTTAGCCTTCTAAAGGCCTTAGAATGTAAAATTCTATCCCTGTCTCTCTGATATTCAGTGCGCATTTCACACTTCATTTCTTCATCTACTCTGCCTTTTGTATTGATACATAAGGTTGCAAACTTTGAAAGATTTTGTAGTTCAAGCTTTTCAGTCATCTCTCTTATCAACATAGAAAAACAACTCCTAAAAAATTTATTTACTATTGTATATACAACAAAGATCTCAATTTTCCTCTTTATAAGAGAATTTGATAAAAAAATAACAGCGCAATAGCTATTATTTTTTAGCTTTGCTGGATATGCGCGTTATAAAAGGTGTATGATCACATCGATCATACACCTTTATTTTTACATAAGATTTACTATATCACTAATCCACCATCTACGCATAGCGTTGTACCAGTTATAAAAGCTGCCTCATCAGAAGCCAAGAATAAGTAAGCATTGGCTATATCTTCAGGTTTTCCTAATCTTTGAAGAGGTGTTTTTTCGGCTAA
>JAUQXG010000439.1 GCA_030834765.1 Lutispora sp. | reverse complement strand
AAATTTAGAACTTCTATCTTATTTTTTCCGTATTGCCCCATAAAATGCTATAAAATTTATTTCTTCAGATACGATATTTTGATGATAGATTAATCCAAAATATCATATTTGAAAAAAATCTCATCTTCTTCCTCAAGGCCTGTTATTTCTTGATGAAATCCATAGCTACGATACAGGTTTATAGCTGCAACATTATCAGGATGTAAACTTAACCATATTTCTTTAGTCACTGCCATGTTATTAGCATTAACTGCATTGATTAAAAAATTCTAAAATCAAAAACACATTCATATCTACCCTACAAAATACCCAATACCATATTGTAACAAATCACAATATGGTATTGGGTATTCTAAAATAAATCCATATGTTGCCTTTCTTCATCACTGATTTCCTGCTTGCTTTTGCTGCTACCTTATTTTCCTGTCAATATAGCCTGCAATAAGTCTAATTTTTCTGCAAGTACAGAAAGGTCACCATATTTTTCTTCAAATGCAGCTCTTTGGAATGTAAAGGTCGTATCATATTTAGAAGCATCTAATTGTCCAGTAGATTTCGATATGCGATATGCAAAGGTTAATTCATCAAGATTATCAATCATACAAAATGCAACCAATGCATTTGTTCTTGAATTTGTCTCAAGAACAGAGTCAGGTGTTACAATTGGCCACAGACCTTCATACTTACTATCTAATGCTGCTTCATAATATACCGTAACACTGTAAGGCTTTTCACTTGTTTTCATAGAAATATACTGCTGCTTAAAGTAGTTCTCAGGGGCGGGCAGGCTGCCTGCAATAGCTAAAACCTTAGTATGATCGCCAACATACGGTGTCTTGTATTTTGCAATCTCAGCCAAATCATATGTTAACATATCAACTCTTATAATAAAGCCATAACTAACAGTCCCTTTATCTTTATAGCTTAATACTACCTCATAAATATATTCTCCCGGATTCGGTGGTGCCTGTATATATATATTGCCATTGAGAAGGCTTGGTTCCACTGATTCAGATTCTATCTGCTGCCCATCTTTATATACAGAAATTGTATCTATTGCAAAATCATATTTTTTATCTGCTTTAAGCTTTTGTGTGCCAATCACAAGCTGCTGTTTGCCTGTTGCAGAAATAATATTATCCGATTCATATTCAAATTTTATAGGATGTTCTGAATCCGCCTGGATATGTCTGCCACGGTATAGCCAATTATAAGTTCCCATACGAGCTATTTTTGTTTTTCCTCCTTCTACGCTAATGTATAAACTTGGTGGAGTATTTTTACCAGTTCCAGCTCCCCCACCTAAATATAATGCACTAAATATAACAAGCCCTAGAAAAATTGCTGAAAAGGTTACTATAATTTTTGATTTTTTATTATATTTCATGATTGCTGTCAATCTTTCCTGTAAGCTTTTTCTCTCTTCACACATCGTTGCTTGCAGTACTCCAATAGGATATTTATGTTCTGCTACAACAGATATTAATGTATCCCCGTAGGCTTGCTTTTGTGCAGGGCTAAGATCTTTGATAACCGCTTCATCACAAGCCAATTCACAAACATGATTCATTTCCTTCTTAATAAAATGCATGAATGGATTAAACCAATGAATTGATGCTGCTATCATTGTTAGCCATTTTACTGCTATATCAAAACGTCTTAGATGAGAAATCTCATGAAGCAGTATATTTTCAAGTTGATTTTCATCAAAGTCAACATCTGGAATGATGATGCATGGTCTTAGAATTCCTAAAAGCATTGGGGTGGATATAAAGGGATTCTGTGCAAGCCTCACATGATGTCGTCCATTCAATAAAGCATTTAGCATTCTGTTTTGTTCATTGGTAGCTGCTTTATTTGTCTGTCTTAGGTATTTCGAAAACCGAATATACCCCGCTAAATTAAAAGCAAGTGTGATTATTACACCAAGTATCCAAATATATAAAGCATACTGATTCAATAGATCTTTGAAATATCTACTATGATCCACATCACCATTATAGACACCATTGGTTACTCTTTCTTGAACATTAGGTAATGATGATGAATGGGTTGTATTTTCATTCATTCCATCCATTGGCAAAGCTGTCTTTTGCAAGCCTTTTTGAGAGTCTATTGCTGTTTGTTCTCCATAGAATACATGATTCATAATATTTTCCTCAAAGGAATAGGGGATTACTAATCTAAATAATACTACAATCCATAGATAATATTGTACGGACTTTGATATTTTGTGCTTTATAAATGGCTTAAAGAGAAATATCAGTAATGCAAGAATGCTTCCTGATAAGGATAGGGATAATATGAGCTTTATTGTTTCATTCATCTCTATCACCTACCTTAAACAAAGTACGCAGCTCCTCAATATCTGAATCATCAAGCTTCTTGCTTCCCAAAAGAGATGCTACAAGATTTTTTGCACTACCAAAGTACAAACGGTCGATTAAGCTTTGGGTAGTATATTCGTTATATTCTGCCTCGCTCACCAAAGGCTTATAGTAGAATAACT
This sequence comes from Lutispora sp., assembly GCA_030834765.1. Classification (GTDB taxonomy): domain Bacteria; phylum Bacillota; class Clostridia; order Lutisporales; family Lutisporaceae; genus JAUQXG01. The sequence continues at coordinate 6,215 of JAUQXG010000439.1, read as the reverse complement.
CTTTTTTAGTGGCTAAAACTACACCCTTTTCACAAAGTCTACGAAGTAAGGTTTTAATTGTTGAGGCTTCCCACTTACTGGTATTTTCAAGTATTTTTCTAATATCTCCAATAGGAAGTTCACAACCTGCTTCCCATAAAACGCGCATGACTTCAACTTCAGAATCTGTTATCTTTGAAATCAATTTGTTCATATACATCTCTCCTCTAAAGTTACAAGTGTAACCTCAAATATAGTTTACGCTTGTAACCTATGGATGTCAATAAAAAATTAATCTTTTCAACAATAGATTTCTTTGTAACATATACAGCCTATGGACATACTATATTGTAGGGCAAGCCTTCACCTTCCCAACAGGCTGGTTTACCTATAAGTAGAAGTTCTAAGATTTAGAGCTTCTACTTATTTTTTTGTATTAGGGCATAAAAATAACGTAAGACTCATTACTGAATAATACGATATCTAATAGAGTTATTAAATTATAGAGTTATTCTTCTATCTTTTTATTGCTGCATTTACAGCTTTGTTTTAGGTTTCCTCTATATTTACACTTGCTATTATTCATGCTTCTATCTCTTGTTTATTTTTACCTATTTATATATAATGGAATCGAACTAATGCTTTAGACTAGGATTCTTTCCTTTTTTATAATCTATCCATGCTACATGCTAATATCAATTAAGGAGTGAAGTTATTATGGAATGTAATCAACATTTTTGTACCTGTCATGATACCAAATGCAATCTAAATCCTCACAACCATAAAGAAGGCTGTAGTCCATGTATAAAGAAAAACCTTGCAGCAGGTGAAATACCAACTTGCTTCTTTAAGGTAGTTTCAGAAGACCTAACTGATGTTAAGGATTACTCTATCCAAGGATTTATTAACTTTTTCAATAAGCATTAAATTAAATAGTTGTAAAGAAGATCATTAATTTACTTAATTGACCTGACTATTGGAGTGATTTTACTTATGGAATTATAAAAAGTGACACTAACTGAATTAAATTTATAATACAAATAATTGAAAATCCGATTATCAAAATTTTAATACTTTTATTCTGAACTATTTTTTCACTCTCTGATAAGAAATCATCATTGCTTGTTTTCCTATGCTCTTTTAGTGTCTTTTTAAATCTCCATAGTGCAATACCAATCAATATTAGTCCTAAAATATCTCCAATTACAAATACATATTTTAAAGTATTTAGCATTCGTACTCTCCTTCAATATTTTAATATTTCAATTTGTTAGACGTAAAACTTTCCTATTCCGACTTAACCCCTATGAAAATTACGATACAATTTTTATATATTAATGCTATTTTAGGCTAGTATGAAATTTTTCATTCATAGGTACAATATTGCTCATTTTTCAAAGTGCCACTGCATCCCTCAGGTAAGTTTTCCGCCGGGTTAATCTCGGCTTCACCCTTTCTATAAGATGCATTTCATTTCATGTACATACTTTATTAAAATGAAATACAAAATAAAAACGCTGTAAAATTCAATTGTGAATCATACAGCATTTAATCAAAATATTCGTTTTTTAGGATTATAACCTTTAATATAAATGTTGTAAAATAGATAGTTTACGCTATCATTCTAAAAATACTAACTACAATAATAATGCCATTGCATAGCCATTTGTATAGCTACCATCAGGTAATAACTTATCATTCTTAAATGTTCCCTCTATTTCAAACCCTAGTTTCATGTACAAACTTATAGCTCCAAAGTTATTGGTATCTACTTCAAGGGTTATTCGTGATATACGATTTTCTCTCGCCCAATTAATGCATGCTTCCATCATTTTCTTGCCAATACCCATTCCACAATATTCTATATCAACTGCTATTCCAAATTTAGCACAATGCCTTATTCTTTTTCGAGTATTTCCATTCAAACTACATATCCCAACTATCTTCCCATCAATTTCAGCAATAATCGTTAAGTCAACTTCTGAATTCAACTGGCTCTGAATAAATTTCTCTTCTTGTTCAACAGTTAATGTAAATTCATCAGGCTCTCTTAACAAAAAGGTAGTTTCCTTCTCTACTTTTTCAATGAGTTTTATCAATCTCTCTGCATCTTTTACTTCAGCATGTCTTATGGTTATGATTCCTTTATGTGTAGTGTATTCAACTTGTCCTATTTGACTCATTTTTTCTCCTCCCAACTAAGTAAATTATATTAAGATTTAGCATTAACTCTAGCTACTGCAAATGTATTCATCAGTTACATTGCATTTTTTCAAAATACTTAACACATATATTACAAATTTAAAAACATACCTCTATTTATTTCTTTAAACCCTTTTCCCAAGTAAAATTCAATAGCATTTATATTAAAAGAATAAACTTTTAACTCAACTCTCTTTATTTCCTTAAACTTCGCCCATTGGATTACCTTTTCTAACAATAAAGAACCTATATGACAATTATGATAGTCTCTCTTTACTGCAATACTATCTAGCTGTATCCATTCCCTCTTTTTAACAACAGGAAAGTTTGATGACTTTACTATGTAACATTCTGCAAAGCCAATAATCTTTGATTGAACTTCAGCAACAAAGAGTGCTTTATCATCATCATCAATAATTTCTGATATATATTCTTTTGCCCTTGCATAGTCCTCCGGCTTAATGAAAAGTTCTGGATGATTCAATCTATGGTGCTCATCAAGCTCTCCATAAATCTTACATAAATCCTCATAATCATCTATGACCGCTTCTCTTATTTTTATCTCCATGTTTATTCCCCCTTATTATGAAAATCTAATTTCTCCTTTTATACCTTGGCTTCTTCAGAAAGCTTAATATTATTCAATAAATAATTTTTTGCATGTTCAAAATGGCTTTCCATTAGGCTGATGGCATTTTGTAAATCTCTTTTGGCAATAGCCTGAGTTATTTGCTTATGGTCTACAAAAACAACAGATTTTGCTACAATCAGGCTTTGATATACATTTGTTAATATTGTAAGCTGGCTCCTCACGTTTAATGCAGCATTATATAGTCTTGAGTTATCTGCATATTTATAAAAAATATCATGGAAATTATCTGAATGAATTTTAAATGTTTCCACATCCCCTGATCCTAATGAATTTTCTTGAGATGATATACATTCCTTTAATTCCAATATCATTTCATCAGCTTTTTTACTTTTCAATGCAAGTTTTAGGGCTGTTGCATCTAAAGATGAACAAAAATCATAAATTTCTATGATATCTTTTTCACCAATTTCAACTACTTTTGCACCTACATTTGTAATATGCTCAAGGAGTCCTTCTTGACTAAGCCTATTCATCGCCTCTCTGATAGGAGTCGAACTTATCTCAAATCTTTCTTGAAGTGCTTTTAAAGTAAGCTTTTGCCCAGACTTTATGTTCTGACTTATGATATCCTCTCTTAAAATTTCATATATCTGCTCTGATAAAGTAGCTTTTATTACTTTCTTCATTAGAATTCCTTCCTCCAGTTATGCTTATAAAATCAAATCCATAAGAATGATGGCCTTTTTCAAGGGAATCGCCTCTTCACAATAAAAATAATATTTTATTTATCATTATAAGTGATTTTAAAATGCAGTACAATAGTTTAACTATAATATTATACATTTTGCAAAATGCATATTGCATCATTATTGCCAAATATGTTATTATGCTATTAATAACTGAATAGTAAGAAAGTTATGTTTAGAAATAGCATTTTATTAAGCTAGGGAAAGGGGGATTTTCATGAATAATATTGAATGGCCTTATCCATTGGAATGGGATAGCGAAGAGCGTATAGATACCGATGTATTAGTGTTAGGTGGCGGTATTGCAGGTTGTATGGCAGCAATTGCAGCGGCACGAAAGGGACAACAGGTTGTCCTCATAGAAAAAGGTGCAACAAAGAGAAGCGGCGCAGGAGGCTCCGGCTGTGACCATTGGGAATCAGCTGCAACAAATCCATGCTCTAAAGTGACACCAGAGGAAATAACTTTGGCTATGTTAGATGATAATCAGGGATATAACAATGGAATATCTCACTATATTGAATGCAAAGAAGGCTATGACAGGCTTTTGGATATTGAAAAAATGGGAGGCAAAATAAGAGATACAAAAAATGAGTTTGCAGGCGCCCAGTTTCGCGATGAAGATACCAAGCTTATGTTTGCTTATGACTATGAAAATAAATTTACACTAAGAATATGGGGTTCTACCTTCAAACCAGCTATGTACGATGAGCTTAGGAGACTTGGCGTAAAAATATATGATAGAGTCATGGTGACGTCTCTACTTATGGAAGGTGGCAAGCAAGGAGGAAGATGTATTGGTGCAACAGGTATGCATACCAGAACTGGTAAGTTTTTTATTTTTAGAGGTAAAGCCAGTATCATGTGCATGTCAAGACCTGCGAGGATATGGTTATTTTCTGCTGATTTGCCTGGATTATGCGAGTTTAGACCCACTCAATGCATTGGTGACGGCCATGCCATGGGATGGAGAGCTGGAGCAGAGTTTACTATGATGGAAAAGTCCGTAGGAGCAGAGTTTTCAGCATCAGGCAGGAGTTATCCTCCCTATGGAGCCGGAAACAATCACAACACTTGGTATGGCACATCCCTTATTGATTCCGAAGGCAAGGAGATTCCTTATGCAGATAGGGATGGTAATTTGCTAAATAATGTATCCGATAGATTTAAGCCTTCAAAAGGACAAAAGTTCTTTATGAAGGGCGGTTCTATCGATTACCCAAAATATGAAATAGAAGGACCTGAAACATTATCCTTTGCCAAAATGATAGAGGCTGGATACAAATTACCTTTTTATGCGGACCTTTCTAAATTGCCTGAGCTGGAAAGAAAGGTAATTTGGGGAATGATGATAGGTGAAGAGGGTAAAACAAAAGTACCTATCTATAAAAACTATAAAGATGCAGGCTTTGATCCAGAAAAGCATGTGATTCAATGCTATGGTACTGGCTGGACATCTGCAGACTTTCTTCCTCAGGAACGACAACTTTTTGGGCTTCCTGGAGGCTTTATGAATGACTGGACACTTGGTACAAACTTAAAAGGTCTATATGTTGCAGGGGATTCATTATTTGCATCCAACTGCTATGGCCATGCTGCTACCACAGGCTATTATGCAGGACGTCATGGAGCAGAATATGCTGCAGCAAATACTTTGACAGAAATAGATGCAACGCAAGTGGAGCAAGAAAAAAACAGAATATATGCACCCATCAGAAATGAACCTCATAATAGCATTGGGTGGAAAGAATTAAATGCAGCAATATCCAAAACAATGCAAAACTACTGCGGTGAAATAAAACGTGATGAACTTTTGAATATAGGACTTTTGAGATTAAAAGAATATGAAAAGAAAGTAATACCAAATACTTTTGCATATAATCCACATGAATTAACAAGACTGCTTGAAGTCTTTGATATACTGGAAGTATCTCAGCTTATTGTCCATTCCTGTCTTGCAAGAAAATCAAGTGCCAAACCCTTATGCTTCTATCGAGGTGATGAAAAAGAGCAGGATCAAGAAAAAGAAAATAAATTTATTACAATAAAACAAAAATCACAGAAAATCGAAATTGGAGGAAAGCCTCTTGATTATTTTGGCAATTTAAAAGAAAATTATGAAAATCACAATAAGGATTATATAAGGAGGTGCAAAGATGAACAATGATAAAAAATGCTACTTGGGAGAAATGCCCTCTGCCAATCCAATCATATATCATAAAGAGAAGTGTATCGGCTGCAATAGATGCGTTAATATATGCCAAGTAGATCTTTTCATCCCAAATCCTGAAAAAGGCAAGCCTCCTATTGTTCTATATCCGGGAGAATGCTGGTATTGCGGCTGCTGTGTCATGGAGTGCCCAATTGAAGGAGCTATCACATTGCGACATCCTTTGATGAATCAAGTTCATTGGGTAGAAAAAGATAAATTGATAAAAAATAAGGAGGAGAAATAAATGTTATTAAAAGATTTAACACAAGCTTTTGGAGTAAGCGGCTATGAAAGAGAAATAAGAAATGTGATACAGGAGGCTTGTAAAGGCCATGCTGATGATATTTCAGTGGATGCCTTAGGCAACTTAATCGTTTATAAGAAAGGTACTGGGTCAAATAAAAAGTGTATCATGATGGCTGCTCATATGGACGAAATAGGTCTGCAAGTTACAAAGATTGAAGACAATGGAATAATTAAAGTC